>CAYNMY010000244.1:0-4416 GCA_964398275.1 uncultured Armatimonadia bacterium
AATCGAAGCCGGGTGGGGGGTGGTGTCAACACAATGGTCTGCCGGGTATGTCCCTCCAGAGGGTATTGCTTTTCGAGAGATCGTACGTGAGTTGGCCGAACTGGGCGAAAAGCAGGGGCTGCAGGAATCATGGCACATGATGTGGGCCCGTGCGTACGAGGACCTACGAAAGCTGACACGGCAGCATTACGTTCCAGAGGAGCTCCTCACTGACGGGGTAGCAGCAGAACAGCTTCGGACCCATCTTTCGGAGTCTGTGAGCGGAGTTGACTCGCTGGCTGGTCATTCGGCTGTCCCTCTGGAGCATATTACAATCGGTGATGTAGCAGGGGATATTCCGCTGTGGCGGCTTATAAATGATGTGAAATGGTTACAAGAGCACGGACATACGCTCCAAGGGCCTCTCTTACCGCAACCAGATTTCGAAAGGGCAAGGCAAGTGCGCGCGCCGGGGCTAGGCGCCGCCTACCCTGACGAATTACTGGTGGAGGGCTTTCGGAAATACTGGACTTGCTATGTAGCTGCCTATCAGGAAATGTGCGAACAGAACTTCCCAGGGCTGATTGAGCGCTTTTCGCTGTACAGCCTATTACCCTGTGATGTTTACGCACTAATCGAGCGTCCTAGTCCGGATGTGGTGGAGGGTTGGCCTAACCTTCCTACCGTAAAGTATAGCTTGTCGCCAGCCGGCACTCCCAATAGCCCGTTACTGAAGGTCGCTCTAGTACGGGGAGACGTGCCCGTTGCCGGTGACCTGACTGACTTGGGCGAAATTAACGAGTACCTTCGATGGGGGAGTGGTTTGGCACACTCGATGGCTACTACCTGGGTAGGTCGACTGTTGAAGCATGAGGAGTTCCGAAAGGAAGTCTACAGCGAGATACTGAGAGACGTGGAAGGAGTGCTCGGAAGAACTGGGGACTATGGTGCACCTAGAAGCCGGTGACGATCGCGGCAAGAATGCCGCGACTGGGACGCGTCTTCATCAACAAGCAGCAGTACTTCGCCGGTGTCGAGCCGGAGGTGTGGGAGTTCCAGATCGGCGGCTACCAGGTCTGCCAAAAGTGGCTCAAGGACCGCACGATCAAGAAACTGGGCCGCCCGCTAAGCTACGATGATATCACCCACTACCAGAGCATTATCCTGGCCCTGCGCGAGACGCGCCAGCTCATGGCCGAGATTGATGAGACAATTCCCGCCTGGCCGATTGAGTAGCTTGTCCGCCGTAGCTTCAGCGAAGGTGGATGCTGGCCCTGCGCGAGACACGGCAGCTAATGGAGGATATTGATCAAATCATCCCCGGGTGGCCCATAGAGTAGCCAGAGCACCGGCGGGGAGCTAAGCTTCCCCGCCGGTTGCGCATATCCGGCTTTTGCCGCCTGCCGCCGCCGGCGAAGTCTACACCCCCGACGGGGTGAATCTGAGGAGGTATAGTGTGCGGAGTTCGGAGCCGAAGACAGATTTCAAGGGTTACGACCTGGCGGTCCGTAGTGAAGCGCGCTGTGTGGTCTCACTGTGTTGTACTGGATTCGCCATCGCTTCGCTAACGCCGGCGCCTCTAGTAGGGCGTCAAAGCTCTCCACATTTGGGAGCTCATCCCTCGGCTTGCCATTGAATGACTCCAGGCACCCATTTTGCCAGAGGCTACCTCGCCAGATGCTGGGAAGGTGGACTGGGCCTGGGCAAAGAACCAATTGTGGTGTTCGCAAAGGATTAGCAGGATCGTAAGGCTCGTTGGTGTCGGCGATAACTCTCACTCTCAGTATATAGTATATTGAGGTGAAGACAACGAAATGAACTTCAAGCCCGATGTAGTCGGACGCGGGTATCTCCAGGCCTGTTTGCGCGTAGAGAATCGGCCCGGTCGCCCGCCGCGGCCCGAGGACAAAGATGAGATTCTCGAACGACTTGAGGCCCTGCATGCCGCCGGCGTGCCGGCGTGGTGGTACAGCGTCAGCGCCAAGGGCTCGCACCCGCTGTTCCCCAGCAAGGTGCTCCCCCATCACCCCGACGCGGTACCAGGCATGTACGAGTGGCTAGCCGAGGAAGTCCACAAGCGCGACATGGTGCTGTGCTCCTGGGAGTACCTGTGCACCGCTCCCTACTTGATGAAGCAGCACCCAGAATACGGGATGGAGTTCCTCGACAAGCCTCTGCAGATGTCTGAGGAAGACCGCAAGCGGGCCCGGGAGCGCCACGATGGGGTTTTCAAGGGCGTCAACCCGGTGCCCTGCTATCTGTCCCCCTACGGCGACATGCTCAAGGAATTCTGCGTCGAGGTCTTCGAGGACCTCGGCTTTGACGCCATCTGGTTTGACGGCTGCTTTATGAGCGCCACCAATACAACGCCGGGGATGCCGATGGGCTGCTGCTGCCCGCGCTGCACCGCCAAGTTCGGCGAGGATACCGGTCTGGAGATGCCCCGGGTCGAGGACTGGGATAACCCCGACTTTCGGGTTTTCATCAAGTGGCGCTACGACTTCTTCGGTGACTATTGGCGGTCGCTCTGCGACCACGTCCGCAGCAGGCGCGAGCCCGGGGTAGTCTGCCTCAATCACTTCCAGCGCCTGGGCCACCCCACCGGCTTCGGCGGTCCGCTCAATCACCTGGACATTGACGCGCTGGTTACCGCGGAGGTGGACCAGGCCTATTATCAGAACATCATGCAGCTCAAGTACCTGCGGGCGATTAGCAACCGCCACGTGCAGGAGAACTGGGCCAGCCAGCAGCCCTCAGGCCCCAATGCCGACCCCAACGACATGGCCTACTTCGGCATGCTGTGCATGACCGGCGGTGGGCATATGGCCCTGGGCCTGGGCGCCCGACCCAAGGACCAGGTCACCACGCTGGCGGCGATCGTCGAGCAGCTCGAGCCGCGTGCGCCTTACGGGGGCGGCGAGCCCTTCCGCTACATCGGGATTGTGCTCTCGTCGAATACCAAGGACTTTGCTTTCGGCGGCGACGACATGCCCACCTGGCGCTCGGTCCACGGCATCCACAACATCTTCATGGCGGCGCACCTGCCCTCGGAGATCATCCTCGATAACCAGGTCACCGTCGAGCATCTGCAGACCTTTCCCCTCGGCGTGCTATCGGATATCCGGTGCTTGAGTGATGCACAGGCCACGG
The DNA here is from genome assembly GCA_964398275.1 of uncultured Armatimonadia bacterium. Classification (GTDB taxonomy): domain Bacteria; phylum Armatimonadota; class Zipacnadia; order Zipacnadales; family Zipacnadaceae; genus JALGTD01. The sequence continues at coordinate 3,130 of CAYNMY010000244.1, forward strand.
CCCTGACCGCCTACGTCGAGCAGGGCGGGCTGCTTCTGATCACCGGTGAAGTCGGCACGCTTGACGACCTGGGCTGGCCACGTGAGAACGGGGCGCTGGACGAACTCATCGGCATCACCAACCGCTGCCCTGAGCGGGTGCCGCCTCCGCTGATTGCGCCCGCCGGGGACTGGGCCTCGGGCCTGGCGGACGCCTTCCACCTGGGCGGTTCCCAGCGCGGGCAGCCCGAGGGGGCCTTCCGCGATCTGGTGTGGGCTGAATTCGGCGACGATGTCGAAATCCTCGCTCACGGCGCTCACGCCCCGATTGTTGAATCAGGACGCAGCGAGGGGCCGGAGTTAGACGATCCGGATCTGGCGCCGCCCGCCATCGTCACCCGTCAGGTCGGCAAAGGCCGCGTCATTTACGTCAACCGCGACGTCGGCGGCTTCTACTCCCACACGCCCAGTCGCCAGTACCGCGACGTCATTATCGCTCTGCTGAGCGCCTACAGCGAACCACCGTATGACGTCGAAGCAATGCCTCACGTTGCCGTCACCGCGTGGAAGCAGCTCGATGGTCGCATATTCATCCACATGCTGAGCCAGATTCACGAGCTGCTGTATATTCCGTCCACCGTTGGCCGACCGGCCCTCAACATGGGTGAGGCGCCGCCCAGCGGCCCGATTACGCTAACACTGCCCTGGCAAGTGTCGGCGGTATCACGTCCGGTAACCGGGGGGCCGGTAGACCTGGAGGTCGCAGACGGCATCTCGACGATCCGAATAGAGAACGTAGATAAGCACGACGTGCTGGTCGTCGAATAGGCTGCGCTTGACTCGGGCAGCAGTCGCCAAGCGCCAGCCGCCAGGACCAAGGCCAGCAAGTTCTCAGCAGGAGAAAGCAGGTGCAACGACGAACCGTTCAAGCCCGGCGTGAGCATAACCTGGCGCTCGCCAGCAAGGGCAAGCAAATCTTACAGCCAACCCGGGTTCTGACAGAGTGTGTCCTGCCGGGCCCTGGGGAGGCGCTGGACACCCGCCCGCCAATGACGTCTGGCCGCAAACTGCCCGACTTAAGAACTGCCACTGGTGGCTATTACATCGGCTATGCCGAACCTTTCCAATAGTTGCAGTGACGGCCTCACCGGCTTCGGCTGGAGCCACAATATCGGCAGCCTGATGCGCTACAACATCCCGCATAGATTGAACGATCTATTTGGCAAAATCGGCCCAGGGAGGGTCCGTGATGAAGGAATTGAGAATCCTGCTCATATGTGCACTGGCGCTGGGCGCGCCCAGCAATGTT
>CAYNMY010000245.1:0-4415 GCA_964398275.1 uncultured Armatimonadia bacterium
GCGCATAATCGGGATGAATCGCGTAAGCATCATCGGCTCCGACAACCGAATGACAGGCGAAATTGATTAGACCCGCAAACGGTTTTCCTTCCGGGGTTTCCAGCCGCAGCAGGATCAGGTCGGGGTCCGAGACACCGGCACACAGGCCCTGCATCTCTTCCAGCGGCGGGCTCAGTCGTGGGCCTCTCTCGCCACCCCTCATCCAGCCCTCGCGCAGTTTCTGCCCCTCAGCCGCAGCAATTACCGCTTGCTCCGGGGGCAGCGAGAAGCGGTTCTGACACTGGCCATGCACATCAACCGGCCGGCGGCTGAAGCTAATGCCACTGGCCACCCCGATCCCCCAGCCCGCGCACACCGGCTGGCGATTGCCCCACGCCTGGACTACCGCCTCCGCCAGGTTCTCCCGAAGGGATTGAAGGTACTCGGGAAACATGCACTCCTGGAGGAATTTGGCGAGATGGTTGACGCGGCGAACTTCCGGCCCCCAGTGCGTGTGGCTGGGCGCGATCATAATCGAATCGCCGGGCAGATCGGTCTGGCTTTCCACCAACCGGCGCACGTCGCGCGCAATCTCCAGCGTAACCCACAGAATGTCCGCAGACACAATCGCTACGCACTCACCACCACTCTCCAATACTAGAGCCTGGGCGCTGAGCGGATGCTCGATGGCCTCAGCTCCCTTTACGCGACTGTACCCAGCCATCGCTGAGCCCAGTGGCGGGGTAATATCAACAGTGGCAACTCCGGCATGAAGTTGGGACATAATAATTCCCCTATCGTTGCAGCAGCATGAGATGAGCGTACCGGGCAACACGCGCAGATCTACTCGCGCGCCTCTGGTGGGTGTGGTTCGTCATCGGAGACTGCTTCCCCTGCCGGAGCGATCTAGTCGAACGAGAATTGCTTGATCTTGAAGCGATACTCCGGGCGGAGTCGGAATATGATAACCTCGCCAGGGTCAGGGCAGTGCCGCACAAACCATGCGAAGCTGTTGCGACCGTAGCGGGCGGCTGACCAGGACTTCAGCTTGATGAAGTCGTAGACGTGGCCATCGGAGCCCATTACGCCAATGTGGCGGATTTCCGAGGGCTCCTTGGGCGGGTACCACGGCGAATGCTCGACCGAGATAATGTCGCCGGGCATCGCCGGCTGCTCCGGTGCCCAGTAGAACGCCTCAAACACCCCGCGCATCTGCGTAAGGATGTGCTGATCCGAGTCGCGCCGGAAACGGGCCTGTGCCCCCAGCGCGTCATCCACGATGCAGTCCACGAAGTCCGAGCAGTCGTTCTCGTGCAGGACGAACTTCCCCATGGGCTGCTCTTCGTAGTATTGCACGGCCACGTCCGCAATACGCCAGTTCAGCGGCTTCTCACCGGGGAAGTCTTGATAGAATTGCTCCCGCGCCCACTGCTCGTACTCCGCCTCGGTCATCACCGGTCGCCGCAGCCCCTGAGGCACAATGTGCGGCAGCGTCCATCCCGCGCGATACGCAATTACCCGCACCAGGCCCAACACCAGCAAACCCAGAATCAGTATTGCCGCAATTTTCCCGGCCTTGCGCATAGTTACCACTACTTCGCCGTCCCGCGCGCTTCAGCTTCACGTGGCTTCGGCCAGAGCCGATACGAACTGGCCGACCTGATCCACCAGGGAATCGTCGCCCTGCGCCCGCGCGATGATGTCCACCACCGCGCTGCCCACGATCGCGCCGTCAGCTACCCGGCAGACCGCCGCGACCTGCTCGGGCGTGCTGATGCCGAAGCCGACTGCCACCGGCAGGTCGGTGGCCTGGCGAATGCGCGCTACGGATTCGATCAAGTCCCCGGGCAGCTCCTCCCGGGCGCCGGTCACGCCGGCACGCGACACGGCGTAGACAAAGCCGGTGGTGCGCTCAACAACCTCGCCGATGCGTTGCTCCGGCGTAGTAGGTGCCACAAGGAAGACCGTCGCCAGGCCATGCTCAGCGGCAACGGCGCACCACTCGCCACTCTCACTGGGCGGCAGGTCCGAGGCCAGCACGCCGGCCACACCGACGCGGGCTGCCTCCTGGGCAAAACGTTCGGGGCCATACTGGAGGATGGGGTTGAAGCAGGTCATCATGACCAGGGGAATCTGGGTCCGCTGCCGAATCCGAGCGGCGCAGTCGAAGACGCCCTGGACGGTAGCGCCGCGCTCTAGAGCACGTTGGGAGGCCGCCTGGATAGTCGGGCCGTCGGCGAGCGGGTCGGAGTAGGGCATGCCCAGCTCGACGATATCCGCACCGGACTGGGCCAGTGTAGTGACGATCTCCACCGTCGCGTCCAGATCCGGGTCGCCGGCGGTCACGTATATGATGAGTGTGCCGCGCTGTGCGGCTCCGTTCGCCGCGAACGCTTGTTGTATCGAATTCATTGGCGCGTAATTCTCCTTCAGGGGTGCGACAGTCCGTATCGGTAGGACAGGCGTCCCGCCTGTCCAGAAACCGACCGCGGTGTGCTTTGATGACCACCCGACAGGCGAGACGCCTGTCGTACCCAAACAGCTACAGAAGCCCCTTGACCTCCGCAGCGTCCTTGTCGCCGCGTCCGGACAGGTTGATTACCACAATCTCGTCTTCCCCAAACTGCCCGGCCATCTCCAGCACCCACGCCACCGCATGTGCGCTCTCCAGCGCCGGTATCAAGCCCTCCAGCTCGCTCAGTCGCCGGAAGGCCTGCAGGGCCTGCCCGTCGGTGACGGACTCGTACCGAGCCCGCCCCGTATCGCACAGATAAGCATGCTCGGGGCCGACACCGGGGTAATCCAACCCAGCGGCAACGGAGTGAGCGTTCTGGATTTGCCCGTCCTGGTCCTGGAGGATATATGACGCCGACCCGTGCAGGACCCCGAAGCTTCCCGCGTTGAGCGGGGCGCTATGCTCGCCAGTATGTAGCCCCCGTCCGGCCGCCTCCACGCCAATCAGCTCGACACTCTCCTCCTCAAGAAACGAATGGAACAGACCTATAGCGTTGGAGCCGCCGCCCACACAGGCCACCAGCTTGTCGGGCAGACGGCCTTCCTTGTCCAGGCACTGCTCTTTGACTTCCTTGCCGATGATGCTCTGGAAATCGCGGACCATCGTCGGGTACGGGTGCGGCCCACAGACGCTGCCCAGCAGGTAATGGGTATTCTCGACGTTGGTCATCCAGTCGCGAATCGCCTCATTCAGCGCATCCTTGAGCGTGCCCCTGCCGGATTCAACCGGCTCCACCGTCGCCCCGAGTAGCTCCATGCAGAAGCAGTTGAGCGCCTGGCGCCGGATATCCTCGACGCCCATGTATACGACCGTCTCCAGCCCGAATAGAGCGCCGACGGTGGCCGTCGCCACGCCGTGCTGGCCGGCCCCGGTCTCCGCGATTAAGCGAGGCTTGCCCATGCGGCGGGAGAGCAATACCTGCCCCAGGCAATTGTTCAGCTTGTGCGCGCCGGTGTGGTTTAAGTCCTCGCGCTTGAGGTAAATACGCGCGCCGCATACTTCGCTGAGGCGCTCGGCCAAATACAGCGGCGTGGGCCGACCACCATACTCGCGAAAGTAGTACTCCAGCTCACGATGAAACTCCCTATCCGCTTTTGCCTCGTTGTATGCCCTTTCCAGCTCCTCCAGCGCCGGCATCAGTGTCTCCGGGACGTATTGTCCGCCATATCGCCCAAAGCGCCCGGGCTTCTCTTCAGTGGTCGTAGCCATGCAAAATCTCACTTTCATTCAAGCTTGGTAGGACAAGCCTGCCGGCTGTCCCAATAGCGACGGGCGAGACGCCCGTCGTACCGCCATATCCAATCGGTAGGACAGGCGTCCCGCCTGTCCCCGTCAATCTTTGTGCTTCGGCACGCCAACGAACTCACGCGCAGCCAGGTCAATCTGCTCACTTTTCATCAAGGCACTGCCCACCAGTACCGCATCTATGCCCGCCGCCGCGACCCGCTCGACATCCGCGCGGCATGTGATACCGCTCTCGCTGACTATCAGCGCATTTTTGGGCGCGAGCGGGGCCAGGCGCTCCGTGGTAGCCAGGTCAATTTCCATCGTGGACAGATCGCGATTGTTGATCCCGATGACTTCCGCGCCGATCTCGGCCGCCTGAGCCATTTCCACCTCGTTGTGCACTTCGACCAGCGCGGTCATACCCAGCTCGCGGGTCAGGTCATACAGCATTTGAAGCATCTCCGGTTCCAGTATCGCAACGATGAGCAGGAGAGCATCGGCCTCCAGCGCGCGCGACTGGTATATCTGATAGTCCTCCAGAATAAAATCCTTACGCAGAATCGGCAGCGGAATGCGCCCCCGGGCCCGGGCGACAAAATGCGGGTCGCCCTGGAAGTAGTCCGTCTCAGTAAGCACACTTATCGCCGATGCGCCGCCTGCCACGAAGTCCTGGGCGATATGCCTGGGATCAAAC
>CAYNMY010000246.1:0-4410 GCA_964398275.1 uncultured Armatimonadia bacterium
GTTTCCGGGAGGCCCAGGGCACGAACCAGCTCGTGGGCTAGCTCGACTTGCGAGGCGAGCGCCTCGTCCATCGGGGGACGATTGGCCTTGTAGTCGGCAAACTGCTCGTGGCGGAAGGTCTTCCCGGGCGCGTCAAAGGCGACCAGCACAGCATCGGGGGCGTGCTCCGCCAGCAGCAGCAGGAGCATCTGCGCCAGGCCGTAGACTGCGTTGGTGGGCTGGCCCGAGGAGGTGGTCAGTGACTCGGGCAGGGCGTGGAAGGCCCGGTGCAGGAGGCTATTGCCATCAATTAGCAGCAGCTTCTTTCCCACGGACACTCGCTCCTCCGCGCCGCTACCGGGCTTCGGGCTTGGCCCCGGGGGCCGTGAGTATGCTGGAGAGTTCGCCCATCAAGTCCGGCTTTAGCTCCTGCGCCACCGCTTTGGCCATCCCCTCGAAGATGCGGTCGAAGGGAGAGCCGGCTCCGTACTTCTTGAGCTTGGGGCGCCCGGTGATGCCGCCGAGTTCTGCTGCTTTGTCCACGGCGTCGTAGAAGTTGCCCAGTTGGTCAACCAGGCCGGCATCCAGGGCCTGAGCGCCGGTGTATATCCGGCCGTCGGCCAGGCGCCTGACGTCGGCTTCGTCCATATCCCGGCCCTCGGCTATGGCGGCGACGAACTGCTCATATATGTCCATCATCATATCCTTGAGCAGGGCGCGTTCGTCGGGTCGCATCGGTCGCAGCGGCGAGCCGGTATCCTTGTATTCGCCGGAGGTTATCGTCACGCTGCCCAGCCCGTATTTGTCCATTAGGTCATAGAAGGTGAGCGTCTCAAAGATGACGCCGATACTGCCGGTGATGGTCGCGGGATTGGCGACGATGACGTCGGCGCTCGCAGCAATCCAGTAGCCGCCCGAGGCGGCGACATCGGCCATCGAAACGACCACCGGCTTCTTCTCTGAGAGGCGTTGGACTTCTTTGTACACGGCCTGGGAAGCCGCGGCACTGCCCCCCGGGCTATTGATGCGCAGCACCACGGCTTTGACCGAGTCGTCCTCCGCCGCCTGCCGCAGGTGGCTCATCGCCGCGCGGGCACCGCGCGGTTGGCTGAATGGCCAGATGCTTTCCTCGCCGGCATAGCTGATTGCGCCAGTGATGTTGATGACGCCCACCCGGGGCCCCACGCTTAGGTCTGAGGAGGCGCCGACCGCCCCCAGCAAGGCGAACATCATAGTGATGAACAAGCCACCCATCACCAGCAAAAAGAATAGCATCACCAGGCCAACTATCAGGCCCCAGTTCGTCCGCCGCCGCGGCGGTGTAGGTGGCGGGCTAGCTGGTGGGCTGGGAGGCGGCGCGCTCGCCTGTTCTTCAGGCCCGGTCTGCTCGTTTCCGTATTGATCCATTATCCTCTACCTCATCCTCTTGACATTGCCCCAGGATATTGCCTATACTCAAACTGGCTGCCGGAGTGGCGGAATTGGTAGACGCACCAGACTCAAAATCTGGCGGGGCCTTAAACCCCGTGCCGGTTCGAATCCGGCCTCCGGCACCACCTCTTGAATCCCTTGCCATTGCAGGGGAAACCAGCAATTCCTGTCCCCAAGATGTCTTCTCTTCTGCTCCCGGGCAAAGCGCCAAAATCTGGTGCGCCTCAGGAGGTAGTCAGTATGATACAAGAGGAGACGAACATTGGCAAGGTTCTGACTGTCAACGACGCCCTGGAAGACTTTCTGTTGGTGAAGGAGTTGACCAATCTATCCTCACGCACTCTGGACTGGTATGAGGGCACTCTGCGAAGGCTACTGAAAGACTTCCCCGCTCTGCGCCTATCTCAACTTTCCCTCCGCGACCTCAGAAGGAGCCTGGCGGCTCTGGCAGAGGACCGGTCCCCGGCAACTGTCAACGGGTACGTTCGTGCCCTGAAGTCCTTCCTGAATTGGTGCATCGATGAGGAACTGGAAGTCGGCGTCAACCTGCGAAGGTTGCGGCAGATGAAGACGGAGCGCAAGCTACCCCCGGCACTGTCCTCGGACCAGATTAGAGCCTTGCTGGAGCAGCCCAACGGCGACTGGATAGGGCAAAGGGACAAGGCTATGATAACGTTGATGCTCGACACCGGGATTCGGGTGACAGAATGTCTGAGTGCACAAGTGACTGACGTAGATGTGGGTGGGGGATTGCTAATGATAAGGGCGGGGTCCTCCAAATCACGACGGGATCGGACCGTAGCCCTGTCGCTACCAATGAGGCTCGAATTGCGCCGGTGGCTAAGAAGGAGGACTACCGTATCCCGTCGAAACGAATGGCAAAGAGTCGGCTGGCTCTTTCCGAATAGGTCGGGAGGTCAACTTAGCAGGTCCACAGTCTACCAGCGCGTGAAAGGCTATGGGGAGGCAGCAGGCATCCGGGGTATAAGAGTCTCGCCCCACACACTGCGGTCAACATTCGCCACCGAATTCTGTCGAGCTGGCGGAAGCCTCGTCCACCTACAGACCGCCCTGGGTCATTCGAGTCTGGAAATGAGTCGGCGTTATGCTGCCGTGGCTGACGAGGACGCTTGGGAAGCAAGTAGGGCGTTCAGTCCGATAGCGCGGATGAGTTGATCCAGAAACGCACAGGAAGCGCCCCAAGCAAAAGTTAGAACTGGGGGAAGGGTCTGGGTCACCCTTTTTCGGCATAGTAACCTCAACATCAACTCAAGAATTCGCCGTCCGCGTCACGCACGAGATCGGTTTTGCCCAGGTAGGGGAGAGGCAGGTTTGCAACCGTGGACGAGCAGGAGGCCAGCACAAAGGATAGCCGTAGCGAGGTCATCCGGGAGGTATGGCAGCGCCTTCAGTGGGTCGAAGACGAAATTCGGAGAAGCACAGGAGCCTACGTAGAACGCGCTGCGGACAATACCAACACAGAGACCCAGGCGACGTTTCACATCTTGGACGACAAAGGGCACCGGCTCGGGTGCTTTTTAGTAATGGATGCAGCCCCAACTCCAGTGACAGGCGACTATGTAAAAAAGCACGACCAAAAGATCACTTGTGGGATCAGGTGGGGAGAGCATTTTCGTGGACCGACAGAACGGAGAGAGATGTTTCCTCACGAGGAATTGCTCAAAGATGGTGCCAAGCGACTACAGGAGGAGATGGATAACTTTAGAAAATGGCTGGAAGACCATATTGCCCAACTATAGCGGCAGCCCATCTGCGTCACATAATCCCCCGATTTTGGGAGATCGCTTTCGGAGGGCAATTCCCCAGAGGATTTCGGGGCAAAAGACCGTCAGGCGTGTATATCGCATCGAAGAGTAAGTACCATTATGGTTTTCTTCAAAACATCTTGAGCGACAGAAGGTGTATGCCGGGCTACCCCCCTTCTCTGCTACGCCCCTACGATTGCCTCCCCTGCACCCCGCGGGCTACAGGCGAAGCGGTTCCGCTCCGTTGTGGGTTTGGCAGGGTAGACACCATCCGGGCTTAGACGGCGTTAAAACGCAGTCCCTGTAACATCCCCCCAACCCCCCCTTTCCCCCAAATAGTTTGCAAAAGCGGTTTACATTCCCTTTCACTTGTGGTATACTATGCAAAAGAGCAAGTATGCTAACCGAAAGGGTGTTCTCACTATGCCACGACCATTGCCCAAGTTTATTAGCACCGAGGAAGCCGAGAACCTGCTGGATCAGACGAACCCTCGTTGCCCAACTGGACTGAGAAACCGGGCAGTCCTGGAGCTTATGTACCGGGGAGGTCTGAGAGTAAGCGAGGTCTGCAACCTAAAGCCTGGTCACGTTCGTTGGGAGACCGGAGAGGTAAACGTAGTGAACGGGAAGGGCGGGAAGGATCGCGTCGTCCCTCTCCCCAGGCCGACTGTGGAATGGTTGCAGCGTTGGAGTGACGCCAGGCCGAAGAAGAGTGGTAGGTTCTTCACCACGCTGCAAGGTAAGCCCGTCTCCCGTCACTACCTTGGGCAGATGGTCTCCCGGTATGCGGTCAAGGCTGGTATCACCCAGAAGGTCTCTCCCCACACTCTGCGTCACACCTATGCTACCGAGAAGCTGCACGACGGGTTTACCCTCGCTGAGGTTAGAGACTTGCTGGGCCACAGTAATACCTCGACCACGAGTATCTATCTTCACGCCGACCCTGAATTACTCCGGGCGAAGATACAGGGCGAGGAGAAGAAGGCTGAGATTGCTGCGCTTACTGAGCAGTTGGTCGGCATCGAAGAGAAGCTCGACGCGATGAAGCAGGCAATCGGGTAGCATACTGCTGTCTGGCCCCTGCTGTCCCGTTCCTCGCGCCGATCGGTGCCGGCGTATGGGGTCCAAGCACACCTCGGCTTGCCTGGCCCGCATATCGCCAAATTAGCACTACATTATCACTTTCGCGAAGTCTGGGGGGTATATACCCCCGTCTTGCCCAGTTTGCCCACCT
>CAYNMY010000247.1:0-4397 GCA_964398275.1 uncultured Armatimonadia bacterium
CGGCCACGTCGCGCAGCGGCGCGCTGCCGCCTTCCAGCAGCGGCAGCATGCTGTAGCCGTCGGCGGTGGGCATCTCTTCCAGGCCGAGCAGGGCAACGATGGTGGGGGCGAAATCCACCCACTCGACCAGGCGCTGGCACCGATACCCATGTGCGAAATACGTCGGCCAGCGCCAGATCATGGGCACGCGGGTGACCGCATCCGAGCTGATACCGGGGGCTTTCTCGATGATGCCGTGCTCGATGGCGTACTGCCCGTGGTCCGTGCTATAGATAACGATAGTGTTGTCGGCCAACCCGCGCTCCTCGAGCGCCTGGAGCAGTTCTCCGAGGGCATAGTCGGCCTGGGTCACGCAGCCCAGGTAGGCCCGCAGGTTGCGCTGGCGTCCAGCCTCGTACGTCTTTGGCTCGTACGGCCACTCTTCGGTCAGGCTTTCCAGGGCCTGGCGCTTGGCACGCAGGTGTGGCGGCTTGAGCGACATATCGTAGTCGGCGTTCGGGGGCAGGCTGATGCTCTCTTCGTCGTACATATCCCAGAAGCGCTGGGCTGGCGTGTAGGGCGAGTGGGGGCGCTTGAAACCGACTTGCAGGAAGAAGGGCCGGTCGCCAAACTCGTCGAGGAACTCAATCCCCGTGCGCGCCGTCCAGCCCTCGAAGGTCTCTTCGTAGGGCATGGGCGAGGGCCCGCCGTCGTGCCCGAAGCTGCCCGGGCCGGTCTTGTTCATGGGCAGGTTGCTGTCGTCGTATCGGCCCGCGACCTCGTTGTAGTAGCCGCCGATCTCTTCGACGTGGCGGTGGTAGTGCTCATTAAACTTGCCGAAGTCCAGATGCGGCTCCAGCCAACCGGTGGGAGTATGGATTTTGCCGGCAACCCCGGTGGCATAACTGGCGCTCTGCAGCCGTGCAAAGAGGTTGGGCAGGCTGCTCAAGTCCGGCTCACTCTCCGCTGGCCCGCTCAGCCCGTAGTAGCCGTGGTTCAGGCAGTACTGGCCCGAATAGAGGGTGGCCCGAGTGGGCGTGCAGATGGGGCTTTGGGTGATGGCCCGCTCGAACATGACCCCTTCGGCCGCCAGCCGGTCCATATTCGGTGTGCGTACATCCGGGTGACCGGCGCAGCCCATCACCTTGGCGTTGTGTTCATCGGAGATTACGAACAGTACATTAGGCCGCTTGTCACTGTCCTGGGTTGTCATAATTGGCTCCTGCTACAGCGAATTGTTGCGGTTGTGTGGATTTGCTCAGTCGGCCGCCTCCAGCGACCACTCGCTGTCGCCGCGGTCTTCATTGAGCAGCCAGGCGACGTGACCGTCCACATACAGGGCGTTGAAGCCGTTGTGGTGGCGGTCCTGGGCGAGGCTGGTCAGCGGCCAATACCAGTTGCCGCTCTCGGAAGCGCCGATATCCCAGGGCGTGGGGACAGCTTCGCGCTCGTCGCGGGGATCACTCTCGCCCAATGCGATAGTCCGGCTGGGGCGGCCGATTTTGACCAGTCTGGCGCCACTGATCCCCAGGTCAAACTGGTCATCATCAGGGTCCTTATCGTAACAGTTCATACCGTAATGCCGCTGGGTCGGGGGCGTGTGCATTTCCGCCGGACAGTACCAGACATCCTCGTTATTTATCCACGGGTCTACCATATCCCAGTAGCGCTGGCGGGGCAGCGTATCTTCGTGGAACCGGGGCGGCATTGTCTCGTCGTTGGCGGTGCAGTACATACGCAGGGCCATGCCGATCTGGCGCATGTTATTCAGGCAGGAGGTGGCCAGGGCTTTTTCCTTCACACGGCTGAACACCGGAAAGAGAATGGCGGCGAGAATGGCGATGATGCTTACTACCACCAGCAGCTCAATCAGGGTGAAGCCGTACTTGTTTCGGTATTGCGCCGGGTTGCGGAGCATTGCTGACCCCTAGGCCGCGCCGATGGCCCTGCGTTGCTGGTGCCACTGCTCCCAGCGCCCGGCCTGCTCCAAAGCGCGTTTGAGCCGCAGGCATGAGGTGCAGCTCCAGCAGTGCTCTTGCCCACCGCGGTAGCAACTCCAGACCCGGTGCAGGGGCGCGCCAATCTCGTAGCCAAGCGCTGCGATTTCGGTCTTGTTGAGGTTGACGGTCGGAGTGATGACATGCACTCCCTGGCGCGTTGAGTAAGCGAAGCATGCTTCGGCAGCGCGGGCAAACTCTGGGGTATTGTCGGGAAAGCTCGCGCCCTCCTCGGCGTTGAATCCGGCGACGATCCCCGTGCAGTCCAGCACCTCGCAGTAAGCGGCGGCGATGTTGAGAAGAAGACCGTTGCGGTTAGGCACCCAAACAGCCTGCGCAACTGCTTGCGCGGTGTCCGGGTCATCCAGGGATTCGTTGGTTGCCTGGGGGATATCCTGGGCGCCGGCGACAAGCCCGCTTTGTGTGATCACCGCCAGCCAGGGCAGAGCGATAACAGTGTGTTCGATGCCCAGGGACCGGGCGACGTGTTGGGCGGCGGCAATCTCTTGCCGGGCCGCGTGCTGACCGTAATCGCAGGTGAGCGCAAGGATGACCTCATGCTGTTGGCAGGCGGCTGCGGTAGCGACCACCGAGTCTAACCCGCCGGATAGCAGCGCGACCGCACGCACCTTAGTCCTCCCTATAAGTAGCTGATGAGCTGGCCGACTCCCAGACCCGTACCGACGTCACCACTACCGGCGTATCAGCCAGCCTCTGCCCCATCTCGCCGAAGATATAGCGAGCGATGTTTTCGCTCGTGGGATTGTACTGCTGGAAGAACGGATGATCGTTGAGCAGCGTGTGGTCCAGTTCAGCGACGACTTCCCGGCATAAGTCCTTGAGGCGGCCGAAATCAATGAGCATACCGTACTCATCCAGTTCGGCACCGATCACGCCCACCTCCACGCGGTAGTTATGCCCGTGCAGGCGCGAACACTTGCCGGGATAGTCGCGCAAATGGTGGGCGGCGGAAAACTCCAGCTCGACGTCCAGTTCGTACATTGAGATCTCCTGGCACTGCGGATGCCGTAATTATATCATAGCTGCTGACGGGGTCAACAAACGCACGAGCGGCTGTGGTGCGCGAATTGGTTGCTGCTGGGCGGCGTTTGTGCTATACTGTGGAGCCACAGTTGAGGATTTGGCGGGCGCTATCGTGCCCGGGAGTGAACAGAGTCAATGAAAACAGGAATCCATCCTGAATACGTGGAATGTCAGGTTGCCTGCGCCTGCGGCGAGAGCTTCATAACGCGCGCGACCAAGCCGGAGCTGCGCGTGGAAATCTGCAGCAAGTGCCACCCCTTCTTCACCGGCCAGCAGAAGATGGTAGATAGCGAGGGTCGCATCGAGCAGTTCATCCGTCGCTACGGCTTGCAGGACCGCTACAGCCAGGAAGATGCGCCGGCAGAGAAGAGCAGCACCGAAGAGCAGTAGCTGTAAGCGAACAGCTTCTCACCTTCAAGCCCGGGCGATGTCAGCCTGGGTTTGCTGCTGCCAGGGACATTTGGCGCAATGATAGTGAATAACGACGCTCAGCACAGTGACAAGCATCACTATGGCGGGCAAGCCGTGCTCGAGGGGGTAATGCTGCGGGGTAAAGATGATTACGCCGTGGCGGTCCGCCGACAGGACGGTCAGGTCGTCCTGCTGCACGAGCCCCTGCCCGCATATGCCGATGAGGGCAATTGGCTGCACTGGCCGCTGATCCGCGGCAACTATGCCTTGTACGAGGCGTTGTCGCTGGGTATGAAGGCGCTGCAGTTCTCCGCCAACGTGGCGATGCAGGAAGAGCAGGAGAATGCCGCGGCAGAAGCGGAGCCAGTCGCTGACGAACAACCCGGTGTGCTGAGTCGCCTTCTGATGACGCTGACGATCGCAGTGTCGCTGGCCCTGGGCCTGGGGCTGTTCGTATTGCTGCCGGCCTGGGTGGTGGATCTACTGCCCGGGTCGGAGACGCTGAGCCCCACGGCCAAGAACGTCATCGAGGGCGGGGCGCGGCTGCTGGTGATCGTCGGGTATGTTCTGGTCATATCGCTGATGCCGTATGTCCGGCGGGTCTTTGAGTACCACGGAGCAGAGCACGCCACGATCAATTGCCAGGAGTTGGGCGGGTCGGTCACTGTGGCCGACTGCCTCCGGTTTAGTCCTCTACATCCGCGCTGTGGCACCGCCTTTATTCTGCTGCTGATTGTCATCAAGATTATCGCCAACTCGTTTCTGGGCTGGCCGGAGCTGTGGCTGCGCCTGGCGCTGCGCCTGGCGGTACTGCCCCCGATTGCTGCGATTTCCTACGAGATCCTGCGGTATGCGGGCAGGCACCGCCAGTCGGTGCTGGCCAAGGTGCTGGCCTACCCCGGCTTGATGCTCCAGCGGCTGACCACGCGCCCGCCCGACGAGCAGCAGATTGAGACGGCGATATAT
>CAYNMY010000248.1:0-4387 GCA_964398275.1 uncultured Armatimonadia bacterium
ATGTTCCTGCTCAGCCCGCTGGAGATGCTCCGGTTCATCGAGGAGGTCGGCAGCGAGCGCGTCGGCTTCTACATGGATACCGGCAACATGATGCCCACCGGCTTCCCTGAGCAGTGGATCCGCATCCTGGGTGAGCATCTCGTCCGGGTCCATTTCAAGGACTTCAAGCGCAGCGTGGGGACCATTGAGGGCTTCTGCGACCTGCTGGAGGGTGACGTCAACTGGCCGGCGGTTATGGACGCGTTTGCGGAGGTCGGCTACGACGGCTGGGTGGCCGCCGAGATGATGCCGCCGTACCAGCATGCCCCCGAAGAGCTAGTCTTCGCCACCTCCCGCGCGATGGACCGGATTCTCCAGATGGCACCGTAGTCGCAGAAAAGCCTGACGGTGGGGGTAGGGAGCCTGCAGGCCTCTGTCGCTGTGGGAGGGCCACCCTTGGCCCGACCGTCGTCGTGGCAAGAATGCCACTCCTACCACATAGAGGAAGGACGAATGTCTGTCATTCGCCTCAACAAGTTTCTGGCCGATGCCGGAATATGCTCGCGGCGCAAAGCTGACGAGCATATTTCGTCGGGCGATGTCTACGTCAACGGCGAGCGGGCCACGCTGGGGATGAAGATTGATCCGGAAAGGGACGACGTCGTCTTTCGCCGCACGCCGGTTAGGCGACGCCCGGAGAAGCTCGTCTACTACGCCCTGTATAAGCCCAAAGGCGTCGTGTCAACGGCCGCCGACGAGAAAGGCCGCACCACGGTCACCGACCTCGTCCCGCAGCAGCCCCGCGTCTACCCGGTCGGGCGGCTCGACCTGACCTCGGAGGGCCTGATGCTGCTGACCAATGACGGCGAGCTGACCCACCAGCTTATGCACCCCAGCTTCGCGCACGAGAAGGAGTACGAGTTGGTGGTGCAGATTCCGGAGGGGATCGGCCCAAAGGAAATCAAGCAGCGCTTCGAGGCGGGCGTGCAGATTGAGGGGAAGCTAATGCAGGCTGACCGGGTCTCGCTGCTGCGCCGGAGTCCCAAGCGCGCCGACATAGTGACCCTGCGGATGGTACTGCATACGGGTTACAATCGGCAGATCCGGCGCATGTGCGAGGCGCTGGGCTTGACCATCATCAACCTGCGCCGTACCAGAATCGGCAAACTTGAGCTGAGCAAGCTCGAGCTGAAGCCGGGAAAATATTGCCAGGTCGAGAAAAGCGACATTACGTAACCACGGTGCTTCGTGCTCGGTCAGCGCGTCACAATGCGGTGCCGCTGGCCCGCGTCGGTCGCGTCAAATGCAAGTATCGCCTTGCCTGCTATCTTTTCAAATGATGCGGCAACTTCATCGGCGTACACCTGCGGGGCGTCAGGGCGATATATAGGCACAGCCAGCTCGACGGACATTCCCGCCGGCCAGGCCACCTCGAGTTCAAAGCCTATCCCCTCATCCGCGCGCTGCCAGCAGACTTCTACCGGCCCCCGCGGCGTGGGGATGCTGCCCCGTGCCCAGCGCAGGTCACCCGGCTCGGGCGCTATTCTGGTCCGCGCAAAGCCCGGCCTGATTGGCTGCACGCCCAGTACATGCGCCGGGAGGCTGTGTACCGGCCCGCAGCAGAATTCGTGGCAGAGGCTCCACAGCCGGTCGGGCAGCTCGCCGCGCGACGTGGTCGTGTCGAAGACCTCCCAGAAGGTGGTCGCACCGCGCTCGATCATCCCGCCCCAATAGTCGCGGATACGCTGGACCGCCTCCGTTGGTCTGGCCGCCGCGAACAGCGCCTCGGTCACGTAGTAGTTCATATATCCGGCTCGCACCGGCGGAGCCAGGCCGGGGTCGAGCAGCACCGCGAGCGTTCCCGCCCGCCGCTCCACGGGTACAAGTCCGCAGTATAATACCAACCCGTTGCTAATCTGGTTCAGGCCGGTGCCTGTGTCGCCGCCCGGTTCCACGTCGGGCGTGCACCGACTGGCCGGCTCGCCGGCGTCGGTGAGGCAATCAACATACGCCTGCAGCTCTTCGTCCCAGTACAGTTCGTTGATGGCTGCGCCCAGCCGCTGGGCGCGCTCGCGCAAAGTGCGTGCGAGCGTCTCGTCGCTCACGGCATCGGCCAGAACTGCCGCGGACAGCAGCGCATGATGATACAGGGCCTGAACCGCCAGGACCTGACCGTCCATCTTCACGCCCGCGAGGTTATCCACGAAATCAGACCGCTTATCGGTCGGCAGTTGCTTCATCAAGCCCCGCTCGTCGCCCCACGAGTGGTACCACTCCAGCAACCGCTCGACGTTCCCCCAGAGCTCCTCGACCAGCGACAAATCGCTGCTGTGCTGCCAGTAATCGGCCAGCGCAATCAGCCACAGCGCTGGATACTCCGGGATAACCTTGAACCCGTGGGGTACGGGGCCGTGGTTGGGGATCCGCCCGTCGCCCTCCTGTATGCGGGCCAGCTTGGTGAGCGAGTTGCGGGCCAGCGCGTAGTCGCCGTAGGCGTAATAGGCCAGCAGCGCCGAGACGCGCAGATCACCGCAGTACAGCGTCTGCTCGCGCCAGGGGCAGTCCTCGTAGTGGTCGTGCATATTCATCCGCAGCGTCCAGCGTCCCACGTCCCAGATGCGATTGAGCATCGCGTCGCTGCAGGCGAACTCGCCCTGCTCCTGCACCGGATAGGTGACCAGCTCAAACCACGCCCCGCGCAGCTTGAGCGGGCCGGGCAGGTCACGGCAGGTGAGCATCACGTACCGCCCGAAGCGCCGCTCGTAGGGCTGGTAGTGCTGGGGGCCCGGGCGCAGGATCAGCCGGTCGGTGCGGGTCAGGTCGAGCGAATCGCCGTAGGAGATGAAGATTTCTCCGCCGCCGCAGTCGGCCACATCCAGGTGAAAACGCCCGACAGTGGGCCGGCCGAAGTCGAGAATTATCTGCACCTCGAAATCATCGTGCAGCGGGAAAATCTCGGCCACCTCGCCGTCATCGCGCCTCAGCGCCTCGGGGTTGTTGATATCGTGCTCAGAGAAGCCGTAGGCACACCCGCTGACGTGGCCGAAGGCGTTGACCGGCCAGACCGGCTCACTGGTGAAGAAGGGGATATCGCGGGGGATCAGGTGCGCAAACGGCTCGGTCGGCACGGGCCCGAGCACCGCCGCTGGCGGCCAGCCGCTGTCATCAAACTGCACTTCCCGCCAGTCCGCTATCTCCCTGGCGGCGTCGTACACTTCCTTGAAGTCCTGTCGGTGCCGGGTGACGTGCTCGGCGTCAATCTGATACTGGGGCGCGCGCAGCACCCGCCAGGAGTCGTCGGCGCCCACCGTCACCGCGCTGCCGTCGGTCAGCCCAACCGTCAGCTTGACGATCAGCCCGCCGGGGCCTGGCAACTGGCCCAGCCCACCGTCGTGCTGGCCGCCGTGGCTGTAGGCGTGAACCGCGACGACGTTGTCACCGGACTGGAGCGCCGCGCTTACATCGTATTCGTCGTAGTACTGCCACTCGGGATACGAGCGCACCGGCCCCCGGCCGACCCAGTTGCCATTGATATACAGTTCGTAGGCATTATTCGCGCTGATCAGGCAGGTCGCGCGCTTGACATCGCCAAGTAGCGAAAAAGCCTTCCGCGCCAACAGGTGGAAGTTGTGCATTTTCTGGACCGGCGCGTGCCAGATCCAGTACGCCCCACCCCAGAGGTCAGTATCTGCGCTTGCGTTCATCATAATCATTCTCCAAGTAGGAGCCAGCCAGTACTCTGCGGCCCGGCCGGGCCTTATTCACACCACAGACCTTGGGCAAGTCGGAATCCCGCACCACGAAGTCGGCGGACCGCAACTGGCCGCCTGTTCTCCTCACCACCCCTTCAAACCTTCCGCGAAATGTGTTACACTTTGAGCAACGCGAGTATCTCTCTGCGCAAGCTAAGGAGTTCCGATTGTGCCTGACCGTTACGATTTTTCCAGCATTGAGCCCAAATGGCAGCAAGTCTGGCGCGAGCGGGAGCTGTTCCAAACCACCGAAGACTCGGACCGACAGAAGTTCTACTACCTGGATATGTACCCGTATCCCTCCGGCGAGCTGCACATGGGGCACGTGCGCAACTACATCATCGGCGACGTGGTCGCCCGCTATATGCACATGCGTGGCTACAACGTGATGCACCCGATGGGCTGGGACGCCTTCGGGCTGCCCGCGGAGAATGCTGCCATCGAGCGCCAGATTCACCCCGCTCAGTGGACGGAAGACTGCGTCGGGCGGATGAAGGACCAGTTCGACCGGCTGGGCATCAGCTACGACTGGAGCCGGGAAGTCAACGCTTCCGCGCCGGATTACTACAAGTGGACGCAGTGGCTGTTTTTGCAGCTTTACCACAACGGGCTGGCCTACCGCGGCGAGGCGCCGGTCAACTGGTGCCCGTCGTGCC
>CAYNMY010000249.1:0-4385 GCA_964398275.1 uncultured Armatimonadia bacterium
ACCAGGTAGTGGACGACTACCCTTACGGTGGCGGGGCGGGGATGGTTATGAAGCCCGAGCCGCTGGTGCGCGGCGTTGAGCACTTGCTGGCCGAGGCGCCGCCGGAGACCCCGGTGATCCTGCTCTCGCCACAGGGGCGGCCCTTCGACCAGGCCAAGGCCGAAGAGCTATCAACGCGGCAGCATCTGATCCTCATCTGCGGCCACTACGAGGGCGTAGACGAGCGGGTGCGGGAGAGGGTGGTGACCGAGGAGCTCTCCATCGGCGATTACGTGTTGACCGGTGGGGAGACTGCCGCGCTGGTGGTGATTGACGCGGTAGCCCGGCTGGTGCCGGGCGTACTGGGCAATCCCGCCTCGGCGGGCAGCGAGTCGTTTGCCGGTGGACTGCTGGAATATCCGCACTACACTCGGCCTGCCCAGTGGCGGGGGATGACGGTGCCGGAGGTGTTGCTCAGCGGGCACCACGAGAATATCCGGCGCTGGCGGCGCCAGCAGGCGCTGTACCGCACGCTCCAGCGCCGTCCGGAACTGCTGGCAAGCGTACAACTGAGCGAAGAAGACAAACAACTTTTGGCGGAGCTTGAAGAAGGTACCGACTCCCGGTAGGATAAGTGCCGCCGGACCGCGCCTGTCGAAGCCTGGGCTGTCCGACTATTCGACGGAGAGTCCGACAAGCTTACTATGAACTAGGACGCCCCCTGTGCCAAACGTCGCGGGGCGGGAGCGTTGCTGGTGAGGAGAATTACTGATGGACGATTTGATTGCCAAAGTCGAAAGCAAGTATCTGAAAGAAGAGATTCCCCAGATCGAGCCGGGTGACACCGTCCGGGTGCGGCTGCAAGTCACCGAAGGCGAGGGTGACGAGCAATCTACGCGCACCCACAGCTTTCAGGGCACGGTCATCGCACGCGGCGGGAGCGGCCTGAACCGGACTATTACTGTCCGCCGGGTCACCTACGGCATCGGCGTGGAGCGGACCTTTCCCCTGCACTCGCCGACTGTACTGGATGTCGAGGTTGTCCGCCGCGGTGCTACCAGGCGCGCCAAACTGTACTATTTGCGCGACCGCCACGAACGGGCAGCTCGGCTCAAGGAGCGCAAGCCCAGAGTTGAACCCGCAGTTGCTCCGGAGGCCGAAGCGGAGGAACCGGCCGAAGTAGAGCCGGAAGCAATTGAACCGGAAGCCGAGGAAGCTGTCGAAGAAGTTGCAGCCGAGCCAGCCGAGCAACTCGGCGACGAGGCTGAAGACGAAGCTGCTGTCGAGCCAACCCAGGAGCTGGAAGTTGAGATGGACGGGGAAGTGGCCACCGAAGCCGACGACGAAGCATCAGGCCAGGAACAGGCAGAGGTGTCATCCGAGGCGGAAGAGGATGCCGAGGCTGAGCCTGCCGAAGAGCCAGAAGCTGACGACGAGGAATAGCCTTGACAACGGGGTCGTAACCAATGCAATCAATGTTGGCCTTTGAAAACCCCTGGCAAATCCTGGAGCTGCTTGGAATTGTGGTGCTGCTGCGGGCGCTGGCGGCGTGGATCCCGTTTCTGGGCAGTCGGCGAGGCGCCATCGTAGAAATGATCGACTCCGGTCTGGTGGCGGTACTGCTGGTCTTTTTCATCCTGCGTCCGTTTGTCGTCCAGGCTTTTTACATACCTTCCGGCTCGATGGAGCCCACCCTGCTGATCCAGGACCGCCTTCTGGTCAACAAGGCCATCTACTACCTGCGCGATCCGCAGCGGGGTGAGATCGTGGTGTTCCGGGCTCCGCCGCGCGCCTCGCGCGTCGAGAAGGACTTCATCAAGCGCGTGGTCGCCATACCGGGAGACGTTCTGGAGATGCACGGCGGCAAGCTGTATCGCAATAAAGAGCTGTTGACCGAGGCCTACATCCAGGGGCCTACGCCGCTGCACTGGGAAGCATTACCTCAGCCGTACACTGTGCCCGAAGGGCACGTGGTCGTGTTCGGGGATAACCGGGGCAACTCCAACGACAGCCACGCCTGGGGGCCACTGCCGCGCGTTAATATCCTGGGCAGGGCCTTCTTTACCTTCTGGCCCGTGAACCGCGTGGGCGTTGTCCACTAGCGCAACTTGGACCTCATGTCACCTGGACGGCGTAATGCCGGCTATGCGGCTGTTCGTGCGATACAAGTCGGGCAACATCCAGCCACCCCGAATCAGGCACCGGGGCCTGCCGCGCACCGCAGAACAGCAAGCACGCGCCGCAGGTTACCAACTGGTGGCGGGCGTTGATGAGGTGGGCCGCGGCGCGCTCGCTGGACCGGTGGTTGCTGCAGCGATTATTCTACCCCCTGACCGTCGCGTCGCCCACATTGTGGACTCCAAATGCCTCAATGCAGCGCAGCGCGAATACCTCTTCGATGAGTTGCTGTCACAGGCGCTGGCCTGCGCAGTGGGCATCGTTGCGGCGCATCAGATTGACGCCCTCAACATTCGGCAGGCCACGCTGGAGGCAATGCGCCGAGCAGTCGCATATCTCAGCCCTGCTCCCGACTTTGTCTTGATAGATGGCAATGACACCGTCTCACTGCAACTACCCCAGCGCACGGTTGTTGACGGCGATGCCAGATGCTACTGCATCGCCGCGGCCTCCGTTATCGCCAAGGTCTACCGCGACCGGCTGATGGCGTATCTGGCCCACCTTTATCCCGGGTACGGCTTCGAGCGCAACCGCGGCTACGGCACGGCCGAGCACCTGCAAGCCCTCCGTGAGCATGGCCCGTGCTTCGTACACCGGCGCAGCTTCCGGCCCGTGGCGCTCACCGACCAGCAGATCCTGAGGCTGGAGTTCACGGCGTCCTGATCATTGCCGATTCATTTGCGTAAGGGCACCTAGAACTCTGCCCAATGGGGAAGCAATCCTCCAGACTGTATTGATGGTTGCGAGCCTCGTCACCGCTCCCGAGCAGATCCCAAAGATTCTGGAGAACTGCGAGGCGTACCTCGAGGCCGGGCTGAAATACGGCGAGTATCCCATCAAATGCTAAGCCTCCGCCGCTATGCCAGCATATTGAAGGTATGTCTGTGTTCAGCGCCGAACTACCCTCCGGTAGTCTAGCACGGTCTTGAGAGGGCTTTGCCATGCTGGCCCGCATCAACAGCGCTGCTGTTTTGGGCATTGACGCCTATCCGGTCCAGGTGGAAGTGGATATCTCCCGCGGCCTGCGCGCCTTTACGACGGTCGGCCTGCCCGATGCCGCGGTTCGTGAGAGCAAGGAACGAGTTGAGTCAGCGATTCGCAACAGCGGCTTCGAATTCCCCCTGGAGCGCATCACCGTCAACCTGGCCCCGGCCGATATCCGCAAGGAAGGACCCTCCTTCGACCTACCCATCGCCCTGGGCATCCTGGTGGCGACCGGCCAGGTCAGCATCGAGGACCTCGACGACGTGGTGCTGATCGGCGAGTTGTCTCTCGACGGGCACCTGCGCCGGGTGACCGGAGCACTGCCCGTCGCCCTCGGGGCGCGCTCCTGGGACTACCGGGCGCTGATCGTCGCACCCGGAAACGGCAAGGAAGCGGCCGTCGTGGACGACTTCGAGGTCTACACCGCGGAGAACCTCTATGACTGCGTCTGCCTGCTGGAGCAGGGCTTAATGGCCGAACCTGTGGAGGTCACCCAGGAAGACCTCAACCTCGAGGCGCCCGATTACGCGGTGGACTTCGGCGAGGTCAAGGGCCAGCAGCACGTCAAGCGCGCCCTGGAGATCGCCGCGGCCGGCGGCCACAACGTGATAATGATCGGCCCGCCCGGTGCGGGCAAGACGATGCTGGCCCGGCGCATGCCGACGATTCTGCCGCCGATGGACCTGGCCGAGGCGCTGGAAGTCACCAAGCTGTACAGCGTTGCCGGACTGCTGGGCCGCCAGACGGCCCTGGTTACCACCCGTCCCTTCCGCCATCCCCATCACACCGTCAGCACCGCGGGGCTGGTCGGTGGCGGTAGTGTCCCCAAGCCTGGCGAGATAAGTCTGGGGCACAACGGCGTACTGTTCCTGGACGAGTTGCCTGAGTTTCGGCGTGACGCCCTCGAGGTCCTGCGCCAGCCGCTGGAGGACGGCATGGTGACTATTGCCCGCGCCCAGCAGACCCTGACGTTCCCGGCGAACTTCCAGCTCATCGCCTCCATGAACCCCTGCCCCTGCGGCTACTACACCGACCCGATGAAGCAGTGCACGTGCAGTCCGGGCGAGATATCCCGCTACCGCAAGCGCATCAGCGGGCCGCGGCTGGACCGGATTGACATCCACATCGAAGTTCCCCGGCTGACGCCCGACGAGCTCTTCCAGCGCGAGCCCGGTGAGTCCTCGGCAGCCGTCCGGGAGCGAGTGCTGCGCGCCCGCCAGGCCCAGCGGGAGCGCTTCGCGGAT
>CAYNMY010000250.1:0-4375 GCA_964398275.1 uncultured Armatimonadia bacterium
CATGCGCGGGGGCTGGGACCCCGAAGATCTGTGCCTGTTCTTCGACGGAGCCTCAATTGGCCGCGGTCACCGGCACGAGGACAAGCTCAGCATTGACGTGTCCGGGTATGGCAAGGAGTTCATCGTTGACCCGGGCATCCATTCGTATATGGCCGACCGCTTCCGCGACTATATGAACTCGAGTTATGCGCACAGCACCATTCACGTTGATGGTAAGCCGCAGAACCGCATCGGGCGACAGACGTTGGAGCAGACAGTCCGGGACGTAATCGGCGAAAACCAGTGGTACACCGGCGACGTCTTTGACTACGCCAGGAGTCAGTACGACGCCGGCTACGGCGAGCCGCAGCCGGATGAAGGTCCCCAGCCCGTCCACCACCGGGCCGTTATCTTCGTGCGCGGCGACTATTTCCTGGTCTTTGACTATGTGGAGGGCGAAGGTCATCACAAGGTCGAGTCCATGCTGCACTTTGCGCCGATGCCCGTGTTCATTGACGAGGAGCAGGCCACGTTTCGCACATTCAATCAGTCTCCCGCGAACCTGGAGGTCATCTGCCTGCCGGGGCCGCCGCGGCCAGGGATGTCCGTAATCTGTGGGCAAAACGATCCGGTGCAGGGCTGGGTAGCTCTGGGCTGGGGGCATCCGGCGCCCGCGCCGGTGGCGATAATGACCTGGGAGCGGGAGCTGCCACTGCTGGCGGGGATGCTGCTGATACCGTACAAGGAGGGGCGCTCGGCGCAGCTCCAGGTCGAGAATCTGCTCTGCGAGGGTAGTGCCTGGGCCGGGCAGGTGAACTGGCCGGACGGGCGTCACGATCTGATTCTGCTGCGGTTCGATGGGGAAGATGAGGTCAAGCTGGATGGTTTGCACACTGACGCCCGCGTGGCCGTAGTGCGGATGAATGCAGAAGGTGAGGTCATCGCCACGGACTACTACGGGGGGACATATCTCGAGGTCAATTAGCCGCAGAGCAGTTCCCTGACCAGTATTGCACAAAGGAGCCAAGAAATGGCGAAGCAATTTGAGATCGTTTTCGAGAGCAGTGGTGCGGTTGTGGTGGCGGACCTTCTGGAGGAGGATGCTCCGATTACCTGTGAGAATTTCTGGGCGTGAATCGAGACACCGGTTCACGACAAGCTCCACCACGGCCGGGCGACGGGGCCGGAGCTGTGGTGCTTTGTGCCGCCGCCGGGGGAGGAACTGCCTTACGAGCACTCAACCGTGTTTCCGGAACACGGCGATATCTTGTATTACCATTATCGCTAGCCCCCGACGCGTGATGGAGTTATGGTGTACGATATCGGCATCTACTGGGACCGGGGCCAGAGCAAGCTGCCGCAGGGATGGATTGCCGGGAACCTGTGCGGCGGCAAAGTTCCCCTCGTAGCCGGCTCGGCGTAGATAGGCGATGTAGTGGACCCTGCCCCCACTGTCCCTGCGTGAAACTGGGAGGGCAGTCCTGCCGCCAGGGCGAACAGTTGGATTGACGACGTGCGCCTGTGATCATGCATTAGCTGGCCGCAGGGATCACAACTAGTTCTGGTTCGGCTGGAGGCCGATCGTGATGCAAATGAAGCTCTGTCTGTCCGTGACTTTGGCGATGCTTATTGCCATTGCGGGGGTAACAGCCGCGGAAGCCGCAGACCCCAGCCGCTTCGTCATCCAGGGCCCTGAGCAGGTGATTGACGGCTGGGTATCGAGGATAGGCAAACGCGAGATGAAATCGGGCAGCTCGTTTGACAGCGCACAGGTACTGAGCTACGGTAGGGAATGGTCCGAGTACACTAGATGCCTGCTGAAGTTTGACCTCAGTGAGATCGCCCCGTCGCGTTACGGTCGCGTGAAGCGAGCCACCCTGCGCCTGGAGGCGATAGAAGCCACCAACGACGATAAGCTCGTGACCACCGTGGCAGCGGCCGATGTTCCCTGGACAGCCGAAGCCACCTGGGTGGTAACTGATGGCACCGCTACCTGGCCGAAGATCGGACCGCTCAGCAATATTGACTATGCCATGTGCAGCGCCGGCAGCAGTTCGCAGGTCATCACCGGGCCGGGGACGGTGTCATTCGATGTGACTGATATGGTTGACGACTGGCTCTATGGCGGCCTCGGCAACCACGGTGTCATCATTCGGACCGGGGTGTTCGTGGACCGTTCCATCGCTCTGGGCAATTTCAGGCTTGTCTTCGCCAGCACTGAGGCGACCGAGCACCCGACTCCGACGCTGGTGATCGAGATGACCGGCCAGCCGCCTACACCGGAAGAGGCGGCGGATCGTGCCCTGAAGATCTATCCGTCGGCGCTGCTGCCCCCCGTGAAGTCTCCCTACCTGTTTTTGTGGTACGAGCAGGCGGATGGCGGACTGAGCTACAGGCTGGATACGCCCAACGCGCACATCGCCAATGCTAGCCTGGGGGGGCAGGAGAACCCGCGTGGGATTCTGTCACTGACCTCGACCTTTGGCCCCCAGCCTCCCGATCATCAATCAGCCGAAGCCTGGCTCAGCCACTACGGCACGCCGGCAGGTGGGCACCTGGGACTGGCCATAGACGGGTGGCAAAGTCTCGACAGGCATCCGGAGCAGGCGGATTGGGCGCGGGGCGCGCTGCGCGAGGCAGAAGCGAGATACCCCCAGACTTTCTCCGCCGTCTACTGGCGTGGTGAAGCAGATTTGCTAGAGTTGGCCGAGGAGAGTTTACCAGACCTACTCATCTTTGAAGGCTACAGCCACCTGCGCAAGAAGTTCAACCCCGACTGGGCGATTGGGATCGCCAGCGCCCTGAAGCAAATCGAGCCGGCGCGCCCGGTGGGGATGCTCGAGCAGACTATTATCATGCTGGGCCAGATTGCCCAAGCCGACGACTATGCCCCCGGCAACGTGCTCACTGCGCAGATCATCGACGCCCAGCTCCGCACGATCCGCGAGTCTGCCCCCGAAATGCCGGGAGTCGGATTCTACTATGTGCGCGGCGAAGAGCTGGCCGCCGCATGCGACGCGCTGACGCACGCGCATTTCATCGCGCCCGCCCCTGACGTTGCCATTCTCGCGCCCGCCTTTGAGTCGGTGCTGACGACCGAGCACGTGCGCATCCAGGCGACGGCGACAGCCCAAGGTGATCGCAGCGTAGACAAGTACCGGTGGTTCATTGACAATCGCCTGGTGGCCGAGACCGCCCAGCCTACTTACCTGTGGGACTTGCGCGGCGAGGCAACCGGCTACCACTTCCTCACGGTACATGCCGTGGATAGCGGCTACAACCGGGCGGCTGCACAGACCCTGGTGAAGGTCGCCAGATAACTGGACGTGGGCTAAGTGGAGAATCCCTGGCAACAGTCTCTGGCTGTCGCTGGATTCGCCAGCCTGGGACATAGGCTTCCAGCCGATTGATATGAGCACCGTCGGCCCACGCCGCGAATTGAAGTGGCAGCCGCCCAACCCAGATGAGGAGTGATGAGAAAGGTGAAGATTACTTACAACGCAACCAGGATGCGTGTCGTCTGGCTTGCCATCGTGGTCTTGTGTGGTCTGGCGGGCACACACAGTAACGGCCAGGAGGCGGCAAAACCGGTCCGCACCGCCTTCTATGTGGCTCCTGGCGGCAATGATGAGTGGTCGGGAGGATTGATGACACCCAACCCGGGCCGGACTAACGGCCCGTTCGCCTCGATTACGCGAGCCCGCGATGCGATCCGCGAGCTGAAGGCGGGCGGCGATCTACCGGGGCCGGTGAGAGTCTTTATCCACGGCGGGACCTACCGGCTTACTGGGCCGATTGTCTTCGAGCCGCAGGATTCCGGGACTGAGCAGTACCCGATCAGCTACGAGGCGCTGGGCGAGGAGAAGCCCATCTTCAGCGGCGGCCGGCAGATTACCGGCTGGCGCAAGGTCGAAGAAGGGCTGTGGGAGGCCGAGGTGCCGGAGGCCCGGACCGGCGAATGGTATTTTCGCCAGCTTTTTGTGAATGGCCGGCGGGCCGTTCGCGCCCGCAATCCCAATGAAGGTTTCCTGACAGCACCCAAGCCGGCTGAGCCCGACCCGAGGAGCCCTTTCCACTTCAAGCCCGGTGATCTGCGCAAGTACCACGGGCTTGACGACGTCATGCTCACTGCCCACCACTTCTGGTCATGCTCGTATATGAGAATCGCCGACGTGGATGAGGAAAAGTCCCTGGTCACGCTTAACGGCGATCTGCACTATTCGCCTGGTCACTGGTTCCCCGAGTTCCGCTACGAGGTGGACAACGCCTTTGAGCTGCTGGACGCGCCTGGCGAATGGTACCTGAGCCGTAATCTTGGCACAGTCTACTACCGGCCGCGGCCCGGCGAGGATATGCAGCAGGCTGAAATAATCGCGCCGACGATCCACCAACTGGT
>CAYNMY010000251.1:0-4367 GCA_964398275.1 uncultured Armatimonadia bacterium
GAACCGACGGCCTGGCGCTGGCTATCGAGCAGCGACGTGGGGGCTTCGTCGGGGGCGATGACGCTGACGGTCACCGGCTGGCCGGGGTTGATCTTCAGTTCCGCCCGTAGCGTGCGAATCTCAGTCGTGACGGCCTGCAGCAGCGCCATCTGCGCCTCCGCCTCCTCGTCGCGCCATTTCTCTTCGGCCTGCGGATATTGCCGGCGGCTGATGCTGCCCTCCTCCGGCGCGAAGCGCTGCCAGATCTCCTCGGTAATGAACGGCATAAGTGGATGTATTGTCCGCAGTATCTCGCTGAGCAGCTTGTGCAGGATGGTCTGGACCGTAGCCTTGCGGGCGGCATCATCGCCGTACAGATCAATCTTGGCGACCTCGACGTACCAGTCGCAGAACTCGCTCCAGACGTATTCGTAAATCGCGTCCGCCGCCTGCGCCAGATTGTAGCCGGCAAGCTGGCGGTCAACCTCGGCGAGCATCCGGCTGTGCCGCGAGAGTATCCACCGGTCGGCCAGCGACAGCTCGACCGTATCCAGGTCCACAAGCGCAAGGTCAGTCAGATTCATGATGACGAACCGGGAGGCGTTCCACAGCTTGTTGCCGAAGTTGCGCGCACCCACCAGGCGGTCGGGAGCGTAGGTGACATCCTGGCCGTGGGTGATAAGCTGAGCCAGCGCGAAGCGCATCGCGTCGGCGCCGTACTCGTCCATCAGTCCGATTGGGTCAACTGCATTGCCCCGGCTCTTGCTCATCTTTTGGCCGTGTTCATCGCGGACCAGCCCGTGCAGGAAGACCTCGCCGAAAGGCTCGCGGCCCACCAGGTGCATGCCCATCATTATCATCCGCGCCACCCAGAAGTAGATGATGTCGTAACCGGTCACCAGCACCGAGGTGGGGAAGAAGTAGTCCAGCTCCGGCGTCTCGTCAGGCCAGCCCAGTGTCGAGAACGGCCACAGCGCTGAGCTGAACCAGGTATCGAGCACGTCCGGGTCCTGGCGGATATTCTCACTCCCACAGTGCGCGCACTCGGTCGGGTCGCTGCGGGCGCAGGTCTGCTCGCCGCAGTCGTCGCAGTACCAGACCGGAATCGAATGGCCCCACCAGAGCTGCCGCGAGATGCACCAGTCCTGAATGTCTTCCAGCCAATCGCGATAGACCTTCGTCCAGCGCGCGGGGATGAAGCTGACCTTCCCGCTGTCTACCGCATCCAGCCCCTTTGCGGCCAGCGGTGCCATCTTGACGAACCACTGCGTGGACACCAGCGGCTCGACCACCGTATCACAGCGTTGGCACTGGCCGGGGGTGTGCACGTAGTCCTCGATGCGCTCGAGCAGCCCGAGTTTCTCCAGGTCCGCCACGACCTTCTCCCGGCAGTCGTAGCGGTCCAGGCCGGCATACGGGCCGGTTGCCTCGGTCATCTGGCCCGCCAGGTCAATCACCACGACCGACGGCAGGTTGTGGCGCTGGGCGATCTCCAGGTCGTTGGGGTCATGCGCCGGCGTCACCTTCAGCGCGCCGGTGCCGAACTCCATATCAATGTAATCGTCGGGCACAATTGGAATTTCTCGCTCCATCAGCGGCAGGATCACTGTCTTGCCGATCATATCCGCGTAGCGCTCGTCGTGGGGATGAACAGCTACAGCAGTATCGCCCAGCATCGTCTCGGGGCGCGTGGTGGCGACCACGACGCCCGGCCCACCGTCAGGCTCGGGGTAGCGGATATACCACAGGTGCCCCGCGGTCTCTTCGCGCTGCACTTCCAGATCGGATAGCCCGGTGCCGCAGCGTGGACACCAGTTGATCATCCGCGCGCCCCGGTAGATCAGCCCCTGCTCGTAGAGCGTGACGAAGGCCTCGCGGACCGCCCGCGAGAGGCCCTCATCCAGCGTGAAGCGCTCGCGCCGCCAGTCCACCGACACGCCTATGCGCTGGAGCTGGGCGGTGATAGTACCGTGGTGCTCTTCCTTGACCTCCCAGACTCGGGCCACGAACTTCTCGCGGCCCAGATCATCCCGCGTCAGACGCTCCTCGGCGAGCTGCGCTTCGACCACATTCTGCGTGGCGATGCCGGCGTGGTCGGTGCCCGGTACCCAAAGGGCCTCGAAGCCGCGCATCCGGTGCCAGCGGACCAGTAGGTCCTGGATCGTCTCGTCCAGCGCGTGACCCATGTGCAGGACGCCGGTGACGTTCGGCGGCGGAATGACGATGCAGTAGGGCTGCTTGTCCGGATTGATCTCAGCATCAAAGACGCCGCTGTCCAGCCAGTATTGGTAGATCTTCCCCTCCACTTTCCGGGGATCGTAAGCTTTTTCCATTTGTGTTGGCTCGGACATTCTTACACCTCTGTACTGCGTTTACCTCGTGGTAGGAGCGACATTCCTGTCGCGACTTCGGCCATTGTCACTTTTTGTGTCTCACCGGCCGCACGTATAAAGCAAAAACCTCTCATCCCCATTTGGGACGAGAGGCTGCAAATGTGCTGCTCCCGCGGTACCACCCAAGTTCCGCCGGATATCCGACGGCGCTCTGGCGCGCTTTAACGGGCGCATCCCGGTGCCGCCTACTTGATTTCAGGGGCCCAACTCAGGGGCGACGTTCCGCGGACTGAAGGCGCCGGCACTCTCACCTTGCCGCCGGCTCGCTGTAGCCTCCGCTCCCCGCGTACTCCTCCCCGTCATAGTCAGTGACTCGCGATTTGCCCAGAGTATACCCCAACTGGTGCGACCTGTCAACTCTGGACAGCCTGCGGATCTCACCACGAACGGTAGGACAGGCGTCTCGCCTGTCCCCGAAAAGCGACGGGTAGGACACGCGTCGTACCGGAGGCGATCTACGCCGTCTTCTGCTGGTCGCTCCTGGTTATCAGCTCAGGCTTCTTGCCCGAGGTGATTGTCTCGGCGGTGATAACGCACTGGGCGATATCGGCCAGCGAGGGGATGTCGAACATTACATCGAGCATGACTTCCTCGAGGATCGTGCGCAGCGCGCGCGCACCGGTATTGCGCTCCAGAGCGGCTTCGGCTATCGTTTCGAGCGCCTCGTCTTCCACCACCAGCTCGACATTGTCGAGTAGCCGCAGCAGCTTCTGGTACTGGCGCAGGAGCGCGTTTTTCGGCTCGCGCAGTATGCGGCGCAGCGCCTGCTTGTCCAGCGAGTGCAGCGGGGCGATGGTGGGCAGGCGCCCGACGAATTCGGGAATAAGGCCGTAGTTGACCAGGTCCTCGGGCATGACCTGGGCGGTTAGTTCATCGTCGGTCATATCCACAGCGCCGGAGGCAACAGCGCCAAAGCCCATGGCTCGTTGGCTGGTGCGCGCGCGGATGATATCAGTCAACCCGCCGAAGATCCCGCCGCAGATGAACAGAATCTCAGTGGTGTCAATGGGAATGTACTCCTGCTGGGGGTGCTTGCGCCCGCCCTGCGGCGGCACGTTGGCGACGGTGCCTTCCAGGATCTTGAGCAGAGCCTGCTGGACGCCCTCGCCCGAGACGTCGCGGGTGATTGAGGGGCCCTCTTCCTTGCGGCCGATCTTGTCAATCTCGTCAATGTAGATGATGCCGTGTTGGGCGCGCTCGATGTCACCGTCGGCGGCGATGATGAGCTTGAGCAGGATATTCTCCACGTCCTCACCGACGTAGCCGGCCTCGGTCAGCGAGGTGGCGTCGGCAATAGCGAAGGGCGCATCCAACATCTGGGCCAGCGTCCGGCACAGCAGGGTTTTGCCGCAGCCGGTCGGCCCGATCATCAGGATGTTGCTCTTCTCCAGCTCTACCTCGTCGTCGGTCGCCCCGATCCGCACGCGTTTGTAGTGGTTGTAAACGGCCACCGACAGGATTCGCTTGGCCCGGTCCTGGCCGATTACGTATTGGTCCAGGTAGTCGAAGGTCTCCTGGGGCGTGGGGATCGGTGTGGTCTCGTGCAAGGCTTCCTGTTCGTGGCGGCTGCGCAGAATCTCGTTGCACAGGTCAACGCACTGCGGGCAGATGTAGACGCCCGGGCCCGCGATCAGCTCGCGAACCTGGTTAGGGCGCTCGCCCTTCTCCCGACCGCAGAAACTGCACGTCAGTTTCCGTCCGTCCACTGTGGCATCGGTTGGTTCCATTAGTAGAGTTGCTCCTGGCCGGGGGGCCCCCGCTGACTGCTTACGCCCCCGCTCCTATTCGGTTTCCTCCTCGGGTTGCTTGACGGCTATCGAGTCCACGATGCCGTATTGCTGGGCCTCTTCGGCATCCATGTAATAGTCACGCTCGGTGTCGTGTTGGATCTTTTCCAGCGGCTGGCCGGTGGCCTCGGCCAGAATCTGGTTGACCCACCCGCGCAGGCGCAGCATCTCTTCGGCCTGGATCTGGATGTCGGTGGTCTGCCCGGCC
>CAYNMY010000252.1:0-4361 GCA_964398275.1 uncultured Armatimonadia bacterium
GGTAGCCGAGGTGACCCGGCCGTTTGGCGTGCACACGATCGCCAGCCTCAATCCAATAATGGTAGACGGGACGGGGATGTGCGGCGCCTGTCGCGTCACCGTGGGCGGCGAAACCAAGTTCGCCTGCGTGGACGGTCCCGAGTTCGATGCCCACCAGGTGGACTTCGCCGAACTGGCTCAGCGCCTCAGCATGTACGGCGACGACGAAGAACAGGCTCGTGAGCAGGGCCCGCATGAGTGCCGCCTGGAACAGACCCTGAAGGAATCAGGATAACTGATGGATGCGAAGGCGCGAATGAAACTGGAGCCGGTGCCGATGCCCGAACTTGAGGTCAGCGACCGGCTGGCGGGCTTCGCGGAAGTGAACCAGGGCTACTCGGAGGAGCAGGCCCGGGCTGAGGCGGATCGCTGCCTGCAATGCAAGAAGGCCCCCTGTCGCGAGGGCTGCCCGGTAGACGTGGACATCCCTGGCTTCATCGCGCTGATCCGCGAGGGCAGGTATGCCGAGGCGGGGCTGAAGATCAAGGAGACCAACGTGTTTCCGGCGATCTGCGGGCGAGTCTGCCCCCAGGAATGGCAGTGTCAGGAGAAGTGTGTGCTGGCCAAGCAGGGCAAGCCGATCAACATCGGATATCTGGAGCGCTTCGTGGGCGACTACTTGATAGCACATCCGGAAGAGCAGATCAATGCAGCGGCGGCCACCGGCAAGCGGGTCGCGGTCGTCGGGTCGGGTCCTGCCGGACTATCGGCGGCGGGGGACCTGGCCAAGGCGGGACACGAAGTGACGATCTTCGAGTCCTTGCACGAGCCTGGTGGGGTGCTGGGTTACGGAATCCCGGAGTTCCGCCTGCCCAACCTGACCGTTGGCCACGAAATCCAGGCGCTACAGCGTATCGGCGTCGAAATCCGCACTAACACACTGATCGGGCGTACTCTGACTGCCGAGGACCTCTTCGATCGCATGGGCTTTGCGGCGATCTTTCTGGGACTCGGCGCGGGTGCGCCGATCTTCCTGGGACTGGAAGGCGAGAACCTGCCGGGCGTCCTTTCCGCCAACGAGTTCCTGACGCGCGTGAACCTGATGCGGGCGTTCGACGAGGACTACGATACGCCGGTTCAGCGGGGCCGCCACGTCGTGGTCATCGGCGGCGGTAACGTGGCGATGGATTCGAGCCGCAGCGCGTTGCGCCTCGGCGCGGATAGCGTCAAGCTCCTGTACCGCCGCACCCGCGCGGAAATGCCGGCGCGGCTGGAAGAAGTCCGACATGCCGAAGAAGAAGGCGTCCTGTTTGAATTCCTGGTTGCGCCGACCCGCTTCCTGGGGGAAGATGGGCACTTGGCCGTGGTCGAGTGCCTGCGGATGGAACTGGGCGAACCGGATGAGTCGGGGCGCCGCCGGCCGATTCCCCTGCCGGGCTCGGAATTCACCGTCGAGACCGACCAGGCAATTGTGGCGGTTGGCGCGCGGGTTAATCCCTCCGCCCGGCTGGTGATGCCCGGTATGGAGCAGGATGACAGGGGCCACATCATCGTTGACCCCGAGACACTGATGACCAATATTCCGGGGGTATTTGCCGGCGGTGATGTAGTCGTTGGGGAAGAGACGGTCATCCGCGCCCTCAGCGACGGCCGCCGCGCAGCTAAGGCGATAAATCAATACTTCAAACTCTGAGAGAGGCTGGAATTGACCATTATGGGCGGAAGAGGAAGTTGGCTTGGGTTTTGTCTGATTCTCTTTGCTCTATGTAGCCAGGGTGCTGGCGCCGAAACTGCGGGCACCTTTGGCGCGGGGCAAGTAGCCATCCCCAATGCTTCGTTTGAGGCCGACCCCACCGCTGATGGAACCTGGTCAGCCTGGCCGCCGAAGGGGATCATCGCCGAGTGGGATAGCTCCGTCGCACACAGCGGCAAGGCATCACTGAAGATTGGACACAGCCAGGGCGATGCGGGCTGGTTTCAAACTCCTGGGCACTTGATTCCTGTCCAGCCCGGCCAACTCGTCGAGGTACGTATCTGGGCGAAGACCAAAGAGGCCACGCATTATACCTTCCCAACGCTCGACTGGTATTCCGGCAACAAGAAAGTTGGTATGGCGAATGGCGGCTCAGTTCATGGCCCTCTCAAGGGCACAACTGACTGGACCCCAATGTATGTGCGGGCGTTTGCTCCCGAGGATGCTGATCGGATGCGCCTGGGCCTACGTAGCAAAGTCAATGACGGCCTGGCCTGGTTTGACGATCTGGCTGTGCGCATTGTACCGCAGGACGAGATCCTCGGCGAGTTGGATAAGAATCCCGTTCAGATCAATCCGGCAAGTCTCACCCCAAACGACTACGTAATCGTGAAGGACGGGCACCTCTGGTATCAGGGGAAGCACCTGCGCATCTGGTCCTGTGCCGGGGACCTGTACGCCTTGACCCACGCCGATATTGACTTCGAAGTGAAGCGCTACGTGCAGCACGGCTTCAATGCTCACAGGCTCCCCGCTAGGCTGAATGTAGACTATGACTATACCCCCGGCGACCTTAGCATCCAGGATCGCATGGACTACCTCATCGCACGTCTGGGGCATGAAGGTATCCTAATCTGGCAGACTGCTCTTAACTGTTGCAAGATCACCCCGGACCTGGTAGGCGTAATTGATGAGCCGGAGACTGCATCTGCCTGGCATGATGCGGTTGAAGCGTGGATCGGCAATTCCAAGCACAAGTATATCACGATCCGCATGGCGTATGCTGCGGCTTGGGACCCACGCATACAGAAGATCTATCACAATCATATTAAGAAAGTCCTCGCCCATCGCAACCCGTACAACGGGCTGACCTACGCCGAAGACCCCACCTTTTTCACCTGGGAGTTGACCAACGAAGAGTGGTGGATCATGCGGATTCTGTGGGGCAATCATCTGCAACTCCCTGACTTCTTCCAGAAGGAGCTATACGACCGGTGGAACGACTGGCTGCGCGGGAAGTACGGTGATACTGCGCGCCTGGCAGAACTCTGGGAGGGGCTGCTTCCGGGCGAGTTGCTGGAGGACGGCACGGTACTGCTGCTTCCGCTGCTCGGGAAGACTGACGCCTTCGAACTGGCGCAGGTGCTGGGACTGGACGTGAAGTACGCGCAGCCCCAGTATGGTCCGAAGGACTTTGCGAAGCAGCGCGGCGCGGATGTGGTCGAGTTTTTGATGAAGCTGCACATCGCAGCCAAGAACGAGGCGGCCGAAATCTTCAGGTCACAGGGCCGACCCGGTTTGGGCTGCCAGATCGTACCCCTGCTCTACGACACCGGCTACTCCGGCGCGATCCTGCCGTTTTATATGCACTCTTTTGGTGACGCCACGGCCTGTGGCACCTATCACGATATGAGCACGCACGACCCATCAGTACCCACCTTTCCGTTTACCAGCGGGCTGACCTCTCCTCCTAACTTGAATGGCTGGATTACGAATCGGCGCTTTAAGGGCAAACCTGCGTTCGTGTACGAGAATATGATTTTTCAACCCCAGAAGTACAAGGTTGAATGGTTCTACCGGCTGCTGGCCTGGGCGGCGATCCAGGATTTCGACGTCATAGACTTCCACTATTACGGCCATCCCGTGCCCTTTCCCGGCGCGCCCAATCCCTACGGCCCTCATCCGGTGAACGAGAAGTTCCATATGCGCAATGACGAAGTCCTAATGGCCGCGGTGAGGCTCGCGGGGGAGATCTTCAAGCGGGGCTATCTGCGCCCGGCTCCCAACCCGACGACGGTGACCCTCGGCAGCAAGACGATGTGGCGCATGGATGGACTCTACGGTGGTACGCACGGGAAACAGCCGGACAATACCGTCTTCCACAAGGGTTTTCGCTGGTCATTCAACCCGGAGCAAACCGAGGATACCGTGGACGGCGCGTTGATCAGTGACGAACAGCACGTGCGCGAACCCGTGGTGACGCCAACCTACCAGATTACCTACCGGTGGCAGGAAGGGATCATGGTCATTGACGACCCGCGGGCGAAGGTCCTGGTGGGGTTTGTGCCGCGCAGCTTCACGTTTCAGGATGGCCTGAGCCTGCGCCGCATCCACGTCAACACGCCGGAGGGTATGCCCTTTGTCATCCCGGGCGAGCGCTACATTGCCTTTGGCACAGTCAGTGAGGACGGCAAGCCGCTAGCCCAATCCAGCAGTATCCTGATTTCAGCGCTAAGCACCAGTTTCAACCAGGGCTTTGCGATGGACCTGGAGAAGATGCAAAAGGATACGCGGTATGCTTACGGTCTGCGGGATTCAATAACTAACTGGGGTGAGGGACCGATGCTCGTAGCCCGCGTCGGCGTGACGCATGACACCGCTCGCCGGATCGTTCCACAGCACTCGAGCA
>CAYNMY010000253.1:0-4353 GCA_964398275.1 uncultured Armatimonadia bacterium
ATCATCAGCACGGACCAGCCAGTGGTGGTCACCGACCGCCGCTACGAGGTCGAGGCCGGTGATGAACTGGCGGATTGCGAAGTCATCTTCGCCGAGCAGGGACATCTCCAGTCAGTGGCAGAGCGTCTCGACGACCGCGGCACGTATCGCGTCGGCTTCGAGAGCCAGCATTTGACCTACGCCGGCCACCAGAAGCTCAGTGAGTTGGCCGCCGAAGTCCAACTGACGCCCACCGAGCATGTCGTCGAAAAGCGCCGCGCTATCAAGGAGGCCCGCGAAATAGCATTCCTTCGCCGAGCCGCCCAGGTGATTGATGAAGCGCTGCAGGTGATCCTGGCTACGCTGACAGTCGGCGTCAGTGAACGCGAGGTGGCTCTGCAACTGCGCGAACAGATCAGCTATGCCGGAGGCGATGACGTCAGCTTCGATCCGGTGGTCGCCTTCGCCGAGCGCTCTGCTGCGGCGCACGCCGTGGCCGGCAATCGCAAGCTGGCACCAGGCGACGTCGTGCTCCTTGACGCCGGCGCGAAGGTTGACGGGTACTGCTCGGATATGACCCGGACAGTGACCATGGGCGAACCCGGCGAGAAGTTCAGCGAAGTCTACCGGGTCGTGCAGCAGGCCCAGCAGGCCGCGCTGGCCGTAGTAGCACCGGACGTACCAGCGGCGGAAGTAGATGCCCAGGCCCGGGCAGTGATTGACGGCAGCGAGTATCAGGGCAAGTTCGGCCACAGCGTGGGCCACGGCGTGGGCCTGGAAGTACACGAGTTGCCCAGGCTGGGCAAGAACTCCGAGGACGTGCTGGCCGCCGGCCAGGTGGTGACTATTGAGCCGGGGATCTACCTACCGGAATGGGGGGGCATACGGCTGGAGGAAATGGTCCTGGTAACGAAACAGGGCGCCGAGCCGCTGACTCAGACGCCCTATCTGCAACTCTAGTTACTGTGGCGACCGCAGCCTACTGCTGGATCTGGAAGCGATAGCCCACGCCCCAAACCGTGGCGATGCGCCACGGTACGTCGTAGCTCTCCTCGAGCTTCATTCGCAAGCGCTTGACGTGGGTATCCACGGTGCGCAGGTCATTGCTGACTGATTCGTAGCCCCACACGTGCCGGATGATCTCCTCGCGAGTGAAAACGGTCACCGGCTCACTGGCCAGGAAGTAGAGCAAGTCGAACTCCTTGGGGGTGAGGTGTATCCGCTCGCCGTTGATCTCTACGATGCGGGTGGGCACATCAACCTCGAGACCGGGGAAGCTGAGGTGTTGCTCGTGGGGAGCGGTACGCTCGCTGAGTACCGCCCGGCGCAGGATCGCCCGGACGCGGGCCACTAGCTCGCGGATGCTGAACGGTTTGGTCACATAGTCATCCGCGCCCAGCTCCAGCCCGACCACCAGGTCTACCTCGTCATCTTTGGCGGTCAGCATTATCACGGGCAGATCGTAGTTGGCCCGAATCTGCCGACATACTTCCAGCCCGTCAATACCCGGGAGAATAAGGTCCAGTAGCACCAGGTCCGGCTCCTGCTCAGCGATCGCTTCCAGCCCCTGCTCGCCGGTCTCAGCGACATCCAGAACGTAGCCTTCACTCTCCAACGCCGTGGTTATGATGATCTGGTCCTGAGCATCATCCTCGATCAACAGTACTCTTTGCTTGCTCACGAAGGGGTCCTCTCAACACATTCTTTACGAGCTTGCCCATAGCATCAGCTCTTGTGCTAGCCGATGCGTAACGAATTATTGGGGTTGTCGGCAACCACTGATGTTAGTATATCACGTTCGTCACAAATGCGCAATAGATTTTATTAGATTCTTGCCGGATTTGTGTGAAGGTATTGCCGCTGGAGGAGAGAAGATAGCGCCAACGCTGAGCAAACTGCTCACTATCAGGAGGATTGTCATGAGTGAACACGTACGTGTCTGTTTTATTGGGGCGGGGAATATGGCCAACGCGGTGCACTACCCCTCGCTGGCGGAAATGGACGACGTAGAGCTGGTCGGTATATGTGAGTTGCAGGAGGACCGGCTGACGGAGACGGCTGACAAATACAACGTCGAGGGCCGCTTCACCAACTACCGAGAAATGCTCGAACAGGTCCAGCCCGATGCGGTCTACATCATCATGCCTCCCCATCACCTCTACGACGTGACCATAGACTGCCTGGAGATGGGGCTTAACGTCTTCGTCGAGAAGCCCCCGGGCCTAACTGCCCATCAGGTTACATGGATGGCCAAGTACGCGGAGCAAAACGACGCCGTGGGGATGGTGGGCTGGAATCGGCGCTTTATCCCCGTGCTCAACTACTGCCGGGACAAGGTACTCAGCTACAACAGCCAGGTCCCGCAGGTGGTCTCCACTTTCTACAAATGTCCCCCTGAGACCAGGGGCCCGTACTATCGTGGGGCCATTGATATACTGGCGGTGGACGCCGTACACGCCGTTGATACCCTGCGCTGGCTCGCGGGCGGTGAGGTGACCAAGGTCGCCAGTTCGGTGCGCAAGGTCCACTACGACTTCGACGATAGCTTTACCGCACTCGTGGAGTTCGACAACGGCTGCGTGGGCGTGCTGCTGGCCAACTGGCGCGCCGGCGCGCGGGTTCACCAATTTGAGCTGCACACCGATGGCGCTTCCGCCTTCATCAATGGTGACTACGAGTCGGTCATCCACGCCGAGGGCGAGCAATTCGTGGAACGGCTCGATGCCAAGGAAGTAGCGGGTAGCGACGAGCACTACCGCTACTACGGGTTCTTCGATGAGAATCGGCACTTCATTGACTGCGTGAAGTCGGGCGACCAGCCCATCGCCTCGTTCGAAGACTCGATAAAGACGATGGAACTGGTTGAGCAGATCTACCGCAGTGCCTGGTAGGGCTATCTGGCCGACCCGCGTTTAGCCGCAAGGACCGTTGTGCAGCAGTTGACCGCATACTGGAGGGTGCCGGCTAGCCACCTTCGCCTTCGGTTGTGCCTGCTGCTTCGGCGGGAGGTGCAGGCTGCTTGGTAACGGCTTCCAGCGTCTCCTGTTCCCGCTGATAGAGCTGGAAATCCCGGTAGCGCTTCAACTCGGTCAGCAGGTTCTCGAGGCGGACGATCAGGTCATCAATGACGCCGTCGGCAACGATCGCCTCGTATATCTCGACCTCGCCCATCCCCACGCACTTATCCGAACCGTGGTTGGCGGTGACCAGCAGCCGGACGTAGCGCGCCTCGACCGGCATAAAATCAAAGAACTGCTGCACCGCGCGGTTGTCCACCAGGAAGCTGTGCACAGTCTTATACGGACCTTCAGGCGTCGTGGCGGAGACCTGGAGCGTGAACCAGCGCACCCACCGACCGATCACCTGCGGATCATCAGTCTGCGGATCGATGACGATCCGGCGCAGCAGATGCGTACGGTCGTCCTTGAAGCCGAACACTATCCATTCGGGCTTCTCGTCGGAGGGCACAGACTGCGAGGACCAGCCGTAAGAATCGGCGGGAGTGAAGTTGCCCACGATGTACTTGCCGTCAATCAGATTCGTCACCTGCCACTCAGGCATCACCTGGCCATTCTCGTCGAGCCGCTGGCTGGAGAACGCCTTAATCTGCCCCCCGTTTTCTGCGGCTGCGATATTGGTGATGCCGGCAACAATGGGCTCAGCCGCGCCCACCGGCCAGGCTAACACAGCCATCGCCATCAGAGTTATGACCAGGGTTGTTACCAGCGGCGGTCTCGTCATTGCTTCATTCCCCCTCGAGGAATAATACCTCCGTCATATTTGTAGACACCCGTTATTCACCGTCGTTGCTCTCCGGGGCAGCGACCGCGAAGGTGCGCTGCTTGATCAGTTTGCCGTTATGGTAGACCTCGATGGTAGTAGTACCGCGCCCGTGAATGCGCCTCTCCTCGGACTGACCCGGTTGCATTTTTTCGTCAAGCTCGATGATCGGTCCCCCGGTCGCGTCGCGCCTCATTACCCGGATCTCCTGGTCATCCTGCTGGCCCAGCACGGTAATCTTGACGATAAAGTCCCGCTCCATCCCATCGGCCGATACCGAACTTTCGTCCAGGTCAATACTCACGTGCGGATCGCTGGGCACCAGCTCTTCTTCTTCGGGCTCACCCTCGGCTGGCTCTACCGGCACCAC
The DNA here is from genome assembly GCA_964398275.1 of uncultured Armatimonadia bacterium. Taxonomy (GTDB): domain Bacteria; phylum Armatimonadota; class Zipacnadia; order Zipacnadales; family Zipacnadaceae; genus JALGTD01. The sequence continues at coordinate 4,130 of CAYNMY010000253.1, forward strand.
CGGCTCCTCGGGCTCTTTGGGCTCGGGCCCCTTGCTCACCACCAGGTCAACCGGCCAGCCCTTTTCTATCTGTGTGCCGGGCGCATGGGACTGGCGCATTACCTCATCTTCGGGAATCTCGTCGCTGTACCTCTCCTCAATTTGTCCCACGCTCAGCCCGACTTTTTCCAGCTCGACCGTCGCCTGACGGTACGACATCCCCACCACGTCCGGCGCAGTAACCA
>CAYNMY010000254.1:0-4333 GCA_964398275.1 uncultured Armatimonadia bacterium
ACCAGGATCAGCGGCTTGCCCAGTGCCGTGGCTTCTCCGATGCTGCTGGAGCCCGCGCGGCTGACGATCAGATCTGCCGCAGCCATGGCCGCTCCCCTCTGCTCCAGAAAGGCAAAACACCAGTACGCGGGGGGCACCAGCCCCAGCCCATCAGTTTGCGCTTTCACCACATCGTAGTCACGCCGCCCCGCCAGGTGGACGATTTGGAGGTCAGGCTCAGCCACGAGTGTCGGCAGCGCCGCCAGTAGCGCCTGGTTGACACTGCGGGCTCCCTGGCTGCCCCCCGTCACCAGAACCGTAAACTTATCGGCGGGCAAGCCGAGCAGTTCCCGTCCCTCCTGAGCGCCGGTAGTGAGTATCTGTTTACGGACCGGAGCGCCGGTGGGGACAGTCCTGGCTCCGGGGAGGTGTTCGGCAGTCTCAGCAAAGGCCAGTGTCACCAGCTTGGCCCCCCTGCTGAGCAGGCGGCCCGTGCGATCCGGGTAGGCATCCCCGATGTGCACCACCCGAGGCACTCCTAGCAGCCGGGCTGCACTCATTATCGGGGCCGTCACGTAGCCGCCGGTGCCGAAGATTACCGTGGGACGAAAGCGGCGCAGCAGCCCCAGGGCCTGCGCCGTGCTGCGCAGGAAAGCCAGACTACTGGGCACCAGCCGCCAGGAGAGTCCGTACGGGAAGGGCCGAGCGGCGATGAACGCCGCCGGTAGACCGCTCTGGGCGAGAACCGGATTATTACGGTCAGGTGCAGCGCCGATCAGCAGAATCTCGGCACCATCGTCCCGGTCACGCAGTTGCTCCCCCACGGCCAGAGCCGGGAAGAGGTGGCCAGCCGTCCCACCGCCTGCCAGCACTATCCGTGCGCTCATCGGCTACCGCTACCCCCGCGCCTGCCGTTGTGCCGGGCCACAGCCAGCACCAGGCCGGCTGCCACCATCGAGCTGACCAGACTGCTGCCACCCGCGCTGACAAAGGGCAGCGTCAGGCCAGTGGGGGGAATCACGGCGGTAGCAACGGCGATGTTGACGAAGGCCTGCAGCGTGAGGGCGACGCCGATCCCCGCAGCGAGGTACAAACCCAGGCGACTGTTACTGCTGCGCCCGATGCGGAAGGCCAGCGCAGCCAGCAGGACCACCAGGAAGAGCACCCCCAGCGCACCCCACAGCCCGAGCTCTCCGGCGATGACGCAGTATATCGAGTCAGTGTGCGGGACGGGCAGCGTCTTCCACTTGTCCGGGCTCATCCCCAGCCCACTGCCGAATAGCCCACCCCGCGCTATGGCGATAAGCATACTGTAAATGTGATATCCCGCTTGGTGGATATACTCTTCCGGGCGCAGCCACGCCTTGATACGCATCACAATATAGGGCTTGGTGAGCGCAAACGATATGCCCGCGGCCAATAGCGACAGCGCGATCGGCACCAGATAGCGCAGACGCGCGCCGCCCAGGAAGGCCAACGCCAGGGCCAGCATCAGCACCAGCATAGCCATGCCCTGGTCGGACTGCTTGATCAGCAACCCCACCATCAAGCCGGTAGCCACAACTATGGGCAGGACCACTGTATATAGATTCTTTCGGTTCATCGGGCCCCGGGCCAGGTACAGCGCTACCGTCGCCACGTACGCGACCTTGGCAAACTCCGAGGGCTGGATGCCCCAAAACCAGCGGCGGGCACCGCCGATCTCTGGGCCCCAGATTGCCGCCGCCGCCATCGCGATCAGTCCAATCAGGAAGGCGGGGCGACTGAGCCGCTCAATTAGCTTCAGCGGCAGCAGGCTGACGACGACCATTCCCAGCAGGCCGTAACCGGCATACTTCAACTGACTCTTCAGGAAGAAGTAGGCATCACCGTCACCGTAGCCGGGGGTGGGCCGACCCGCCAGCGGGAAGCTGGAAGAGAATACAAACACGATCCCCAACACTACCAGTCCGTAGACCACCAGCAGAAAGCGCCGGCCAACCGGCCCGTACGCGCCATCGTATCCATTTCGCTCCGCTGCACCGAGTTGCGCAACACTTACCACAGCTTACCGTCCCCTTGCCGCTTCCTGCTGCGCGATCTGCCGCGCCAGGCAGGTGAATGTCTCGCCCCGGTGGATCTGATCCTCGAACATATCAAAGCTGGCGCAGCCGGGTAGCAGCACAATAGTGTCACCGGGCGCGGCGCGCCGGTAGCACTCCTCGACAGCCTGGTCCATACTGACCGCGGTGATAGTGTCAGTAGCGCCGCCGATGGCTGCCGCCAGGGCCGGCACGCTTTCGCCGATCAGGCAAACAAGCCTGGCCCGCTCGCCCAGCCGGCGCCCAAACTCGCGGAAATCAGCCCCTTTACTCTGGCCGCCGGCAATGACCAGAACCGGCCCAGACACCGTAGTCAGGTCGGCCATCGCCGCCGCGGTGTTGGTCGCCTTCGAATCGTCAATGAACTTGATGCCGCGCACCGCGACGACTTCCTGGAGCAGGTGATCCGCTGGCTCGAATCGCTTCAACCCCTCAGCCATTTGCCCGGCAGTCGCGCCGCACAGCCCGGCAGCCAATCCGGCGGCCAACGCATTGGTCACATTGTGCAGGCCCGGGACGGGCATATCTTCGGCAGCAAGGATACGCTGCGGGCCCGCGCCCGCGTCCACGACCAGGTAGCCTTGCTCCACGCGCCCCGCGGCGTCCAGCAAGTGGGCGGAGACCGCCAGCAGTGTGCTTGGCACCTGCGTTCGCATCGCGGCCGCAGTAGGATCGTCAGTGCAGAGTATGGCGTAGTCATCGCCGGTCTGGTTGCGAAACAGGCGGGCTTTGGCGGCGCCATACTCAGCCAGGTCGGCGTGGCGGTCGAGGTGATCGGGCGTAATGTTGAGCAGGATAGCTACATACGGCCGGAACTGCATGGTCGTCTCGAGCTGAAAGCTGCTGACCTCCACCACCATAACCTCCACCTGGTCTGCCCGGTCAATCTGACTGATGACGGGCAGGCCGATATTCCCGGCGACCACGTTGGGAATGTTGGCGGCATCCAGCATGTGGCCCGTCATCATTGTCGTGGTGCCCTTGCCATTGGTGCCGGTGATCGCGACCATCGGCACCGGGCACAGCCGATAGGCCAGCTCGATCTCGCCGATGACCTCGATGCCCGCGATGCGCGCCTCGGTCAGCGCAGGATGGTCACAGGGCACTCCGGGACTGACTACTATCAGATCCACGTCGCCGAGTTGGCTTAACGCGCCGAATTCAGCGACCACTTCTGCGCCCAGGCTAGTGACCTCGTGATGCGCATCGGCCAGTTCGGCGGCGGTCTTGGCATCGGCACCGACGACCTGCGCGCCGCGATTAAGCAGGTAACGCACACAGGCCAGGCCAGTGCGCGCCAGGCCGACGACCCCCACGCGCTTGCTGCTCAGATCAGTTTCTACTCCGAAAACAGTATGCCCAGGGAGCGTCATTTGCGACTCCTAAAGCAGACTGATTGCCATAAGAATCCCGGCACCAGCGGCTACTGCACCGACCAGCCAGAAGCGCACTACTATCTGCGGTTCTGCCCAGCCGCGCAGTTCAAACGCGTGATGGATCGGTGTCATGGCAAATACCCGCCGTCCGGTCCGGCGGAACCAGAGCACCTGGATGATGACCGTCAGAGTCTCGACCACAAACACCAGAGCCGCCACCGCGAAGACGAGCTCGATACCGGCGGCAACAGCAATGCCTCCCAGCAGCGCGCCCAGCCCGATGCTGCCCACATCACCCATAAAGATCTGGGCGGGATGGGCGTTAAGCCACAGGAACCCGACACTCGCTCCGGCGACCAGAACCGACAGCATGGCAAGCTGAGGCGCTCCGGTCAGCCAACAGATCACGGCCAGGGCCAGGGCACACTCGCTCACCAGCCCCGCCGCCAGACCATCAAGCCCGTCGGTCAGGTTAACTGCGTTGGCACTGGCAACTACCACCAGCGCGCCTAGTATTATCCGCGCGGGGACCGGCCAGGCACTGAAGCCCAGCAGCATGCTGCCGCCGATAGCGGGTTCGCCGGCGATGAACCAGGCAAAGCCCAGAGCGACCAGCAACTCGGCGGCCAGGCGATAGCGCGCTTTGATGCCCAAAGTGGTCTGCTGGCGGGACTTGACGTAGTCATCAATAAAGCCCAGCATGGCCAATACTACCATCAAACACAATACGCCCAGTATCTGCCAGCCGCCTGCGTCGCCAGCCTTGACTATCAACAGGCCGACGACCACCACAACCGCCAGCATGGACAGCCCACCCAGGGAGGGTGTGCCCTGTTTGCGTTGATGTCGACTGGGCGCATCTTCCCGCACCATTGCCCGCCAGTTAAACCACTCGGC
>CAYNMY010000255.1:0-4328 GCA_964398275.1 uncultured Armatimonadia bacterium
GGGACCGTGTAGGCCAGGCGGCGCTCCGCGCGCAGCACCTGAAACAGCCGTGAGCCCATCCCCGAGCCCAGTAGCACACTAAGCACAGCCGCCGCCGGATAATCGGGGTCAGCCAGGGTGGGCGCGCGTCCGGCCAGGACTATGACCGAACTGTCCACCCCGCGCATTATCAGCCGGCGCGGCGCCTCGATGGTCGGATGCGGCGAAAACGGCTCTCGGCCGGGCGCTGTCTTCCCGGGAAGCAGGTCATCAAAACAGCTTCGCACCTGCGCCTCGACCTGGGCCGCCGCCAGGTCGCCGCTAATCCCCAGGACGGTAGCATTAGGCCGGAAATAGTCGCGCTGGAAGCGCTGCGCCTGCTCCAGCGTTATTGCCGACATCGCCGCGATTGAGCCGTTTACCGACCAGGATCCGGGTTGGCGAGGGTACAATTCCCCTGCCATTTTGCTCAAGGCCAGCGCTACCGGGAGCTGGCGACTGACCCTGATCGCCCTCACCGTCTCGGCGCGGGCGGCCTCAAATCTCTCGCGGGTAAGCTGGGGCTCGAAGAGCTGGCGACGGATCAACTGCAGCGCGGCGGGAAAATCGGGCGGCAAGCACTGGACGAGCAGCTCAACGTAGTCGCGACTGGCTGCGCTCTGCACCTGCAACGCTGTCGGCCGCCTGCCGGCTGTTTCTGGCCACGACCCCGGCGAGCCGGCTACCTGGGCAAGCAACTGCCTGATACCGGCTGTCAGCCGGCTTTCCCGACTGGCCCGTACCTGCGCCAAGGCGCAAACTGCGACCGTGGATGTCCCGGCATTGGGTTGGAAAAGTACGCACAGGCCGTTGTCTAACACTATCTGCTCAAGCGTAGCAGCTCTGGCCGCCCCCGCTGCCCAGCAGCTTCCTGGACCCAGCCCGGAAGCAATAATCAACAGGTTAAGCGCGGCCGGCAGTAGTTTCAAATGGCAGTCTACCCGGGCTGGACTGGTCCTGCCCCGCACTAACGATGGCTCAGACGCACGATGGCCGCTGAAGCAACCGGATTGCTGGGATCTATCTCCAGGGCGGCACTATAGGCGACAATGGCCGCATGAGGGGCACTTTCGGCCTCATAGACCTGGCCAATCTGACTGTGCACGTCGGCCATCTGCTGGTCGGTGGGGGCATTTTGTATGGCAATCTCCAGGGTGCGCCGCGACGCTCGGTAGTCGCGCTTGGCCATATAGGCGCGGCCTAATTGCCGATATACTTCGAAGTAAGTCGGGTCCAGTGCCAGTGCCTGATTCAGGGAGGCGATCTCCCGGTCGTAATCTTCCGTCTCGTGGTAGCTCAGCGCGATCATATAGTACATGTAGGCGCGCTGGTAGGCGGTGTTGGCCAGGAGCGCTTCGGGGATGCGCTCGAGTGCCTTCTTGTACTGGCGGCGCGCCCGATACCACGACTGCATCTGGAAAAAGGCGTTGCCCAGGTTAACGTACGACTGGGCGTACTTGGGATTAACACGAATCGCCTCGGTGAAGTGCTGGATGGCCTTAGGGCTCTGGTTCAGATAGTAAGCAGCCAGCCCGGCGGCATTGAGGGCTTCGACGTCGCCCGGCGCCAGCATTAAGGCATACTGAGCCGTCTCAAGTGCCGCCTCGTAGTCCTCCCGGAGCACCTGCAGGCGCGCCATCTGTGTGTAAAGCTCCGCGTTTCGCGGCTCCAACTCGAGGGCCTGCTGGATCAATCTGTCGGCCTGCTGCAGCGCTGCGAGGGCCTGGGCGCTGCCCGGCGGCAGCCGTTGGGCCTGGTCGAGATAAGTGCGGGCCATATTGGTCAGGGCGCGGAGATAACCGGGCGCCTGGCTGAGCGCTTGGCTGAACTCAGCGAGGGCATCCTCGTAACTGTGCGAGACGATATTGCGGTCAGGATCCGAGGCATAAGTATTGGCCTGGAGCGCGTAAACGGCAGCAAGCAGCTCGTGGGCCGGCGCGTAGTCCGGATTGAACCCAAGTGCCTTGTTCGCTGCTTCGATGGCACTTTTGGTCATGGGAATGGCGCTGAAGAGCAGGCCGTCGTCGTAGAACATCTCCCGAACATCCTCCAGCAGCGCCTGGCCCACGCGGACGTATACATCCGGGTCTGACGGATTGCCCAGCTCCTGCCGGAGCAGGGCTCGGCGGTAGGCGTTGCGCGCCTCGGCCCACTGACCCCTCGCCACGTAGGCATCGCCTATCGCCTTGTTCAAATCGGGCCACAGCCCCAACTCCTGGGCGAAAGCCTCCGCCCGGCTGAACTCCTGGGCCAGAGTCTCTTCGGTCGTTTGCTGGCGGCGCCGCTCGGCCACGGGCAGGCGCTGGACACGAATATTCAGATCGCTCCATTCCTGGAGAACTTCCTTGGCCTTCTGGAACTGCTCGAGAGCTTCTTCGGGCTGGTTCAGTTGCAGGAGGACTTGCCCGTAGTAATAGAGCGCTTCCACATACTTGGGATCATAGTAGATGGTCAGGGCGAGCGTCTCACGGGCCTGCGGGAAGTTGCCGGCGGCGGCATAGGCTCGGCCCAGAGCAACCAGGGCATCTACCTTCTGCGGGCCGTACAGCTTCATAAGCTCGTGCTGGTAGGCGGTTATGGCCTCGTCAAGTGCGCCCTGCCGGGCATAGATGTGCCCGATGTAGAGCCGTACACCGGGTCGGCGGGGTGCCAGCTTCTCAGCTTCCCGAAAGGCCGCAAGCGCTTCGGGATAGCGCTCCAGATTGAAGTTGGCGACACCCATGTAGTACCGGGCTGCCTCGTTATCGGGCTGGGCGTCAACCGTTTTCTGTAGCTTGGCCAGGGCATCCTCATAGTCGCCGGCGTTGAGGGCGACGATCCCGGCCACGAAGTCGGTGTTGGGCTGCTGCTGCGCGACGACACCACTGGCTAGTGCTGCCACTATCACCAGCATCCACAGTATACTGGCGCGACTGCATCTCATGCTAGCCCGCTCCCTTTTTGCATTTGCTATTATGCCGGTATGCGTCCGTGCTTATTATATTCCAAGCTGCCCACGTTGTCAACGCACCAGCGCTCAGCCGGTTCCTCTGGGAACCGCGATGTGATATAATAAAGTTGGGTTACCGCAGGTTGCAGACATTTGCCTGGCTTCGTTTTGAGAGGTAGCATAGCTTATGCCCGACCCCTCTAGTCTTGCTCTGGGCCACCGTGCCCGCGTGCTGGCGCTGGTGGCGGGCGAGGACGCCCGGCGCGAGATAGAAAGAATCGGTCCGGCTGCCCCTGCTCTGGATTGGCTGGCCCGCAAGGCCGCCTTCCGGTCGGTGCGCATCGAAGAGGTGCGCGGCAAGGCCGCGGCTCTGCTCAAGCAGGAGATGCTCTCCCTGGGGGGCGACTGTGTGATCTCTCCCCGGGTGGCGGGCTTTGACGATACCCCCTCCCCCGTGATCTTGCTGGGTACGCTGAGGCAATATGATCGGCTGGTCGAGAAGCTCCAACTCCAGCCCTTCGGCTTGCCCCAGATTGCCGAGGAGCTCAGCAATGCGCTTGACCGCTACGATAACGCACCGCCTCCGCTCCGGCTTCGCTCCAGGGAGCTGAGCGTTGCCGAGCGCACGCTGGTCATAGGCATCGTCAATATGACGCCGGATTCATTCTCCGGCGACGGGCTTGGCATGGATCCCGGGAGCGCCGCCGAGCAAGCCCGGCGTTTTGCTGAGGCCGGCGCGGATATCATAGACGTGGGCGGCGAATCCACACGGCCGGGGAGCGAGTCCGTTTCGGCCGACGAGGAGGTGGGGCGGGTCCTGCCTGCCGTGGAGGCGATTCGCGCCGTGGTGGACCTGCCTGTCTCCATTGATACGACTAAGGCCGAAGTCGCCCGCGCGGCCCTGGACGCCGGCTGTGAGTTAATGAACGACACCTACGGCCTCCGGGGTCCGGGCATGGCGGAAGTGGCTGCCGAGCGCGGAGTCCCGGTTGTCATAATGCACATGCAGGGCACCCCCCAGAAGATGCAGGAGCATCCCAGTTACGACGACCTGATTACGGAAATCTACGATTTCTTCGCCCAGCGCATCGAGGCCGCGGTAGCCGCCGGGGTGGCTTTCGAGCAGATTATCGTTGACCCCGGCTTCGGTTTTGGCAAGACGGTAGACCATAACCTGGAGATGCTGCGCCGCCTGCGCGAATTCCGCAGCCTGGGGCGGCCCGTGCTGATCGGTACTTCGCGCAAGTCCACTATTGGCCAGGTGCTCGACCGGCCGGCTGAGCAGCGGCTGTGGGGGACGGCGGCGACCTGTGCCGTGGCCATCGCCAATGGCGCCAACATAATCCGCTTGCACGACGTGGACGAGATGGTACAAGTGGCC
>CAYNMY010000256.1:0-4325 GCA_964398275.1 uncultured Armatimonadia bacterium
GGGAATAATCATGGCATTCCCGCACATCCGGGAGAAAGAGGAGGGCCCCGAAGACTGGGCGCCACAGATGATTGACGACTGCCGCGCCCTGGGCGAGGCGGCTGCCGGGCGCGGGAGGCGAGTGGCGCTGGAGAACGAGCCCATCTGCTTCGGGCCGACCGGTGAAACGATGGCCCGGCTGGTTGCCCAGATTGATCACCCCAACGTGGGGATAAACTGGGATCCGGGCAATCAACTGGTCGCTGACGGTACGGCGTGGGACGCCGGCTATGAGCACGTCCGCGACCGGATGATTCACTGCCATGTCAAGGACTATGTCCTGACCGGTGGCGAGCCGAAAGGTGTGCCGCCTGGTGAGGGAGAAGTGGGCTGGGCGGGGCAGCTCAAGGCGCTCGGGGATGACGGCTACGCCGGATTGCTGATGCTGGAGACGCACTTCACTCCCCGGGTGGCGGGCAGCCGCGACAGCCTGGCGGCGCTGCGCGGTCTGCTCCAGGCTATTGGCGAGACAGCACGATGAAACTAAGCCGGATATGGCATGGTCTAAGGGCGTCCAAGCCCGAGCTCCCCCAGGAGCTCAGTAGGCCTGGTGACGATGAATTCGGCAGTGTGGCCGACTACTACGACCGGCTGATGAGCACGGTGCCGTACCGGATGTGGGTGGACTACGTGGAGTCGCTCCTGCACGAGCACGACCGCCGGCCACGCACGGTTTTGGACCTGGCTTGTGGTACGGGCCGGGTTGGTTCGGAGTTGGCCGGGCGGGGCTACCAGACAGTTGGGCTGGACCTGGCTGAGCCGATGGTGCGCTACTGCGCCGCCCAGGACCCGCCACTGCCTGGCGCAGTGATGGATGCTCAAAAGCTGGCGTTGGCGCCCGGCCGGCTCGATCTGGTCGTTTCACTCTATGACAGCCTCAACTACATTCTGGACCCAGCAGGTCTCCAGGCCTGTTTTGAGGAGGTCTGTACCGGCCTGGCGGAGCAGGGGGCGTTCATCTTCGACCTCAACACGGAGTTGGCACTGCGCGGCGACCTGTTCACGCAGGACAATCTGCGCAGCGGGAATCCGCTCAAGTATACCTGGAAGTCGCACTGGTATCCTGACCGGAAGCTGTGCCGGATTGATATGTCGTTCCGCTGGGAAGGGCCGGGAGGTCCCAGAGAGTTCGAGGAGGTCCACTACGAACGCGCGTACAGTGAGTCGGAGGTTAAACAGATGCTAGCCGCGGCGGGGTTCGGTGAGGTCACCGCCTACAACGGCTATACCTTCAAGCCGCCCACCGTCTACTCGGACCGGGTGTTCTATGTCGCGTTGAAGTAAGGTCGGTCACACAATAAATCGGTCAGTCAAAAGGAGGGCCACCAATGGCTCTGGACAACATCAAGCGAGAATTTGCCAGTCCCGACAACCGCTTCCGCTTTGCCCCGTTCTGGTTCCTCAATCACGACCTGAATGAGGCGGAGACCCGCTGGCAGGTGCGCGAGATGAACGAGCACGGCGTGGGCGGGTTCATCCTGCACGCCCGGCACGGGCTGATTACCCCCTATCTGGGTGAGGAGTGGATGAAGAACCTCGCGGCGGCCATTGACGAGGGTAAGAAGCTGGGTATGAAGGCCTACCTGTATGATGAGAACAACTGGCCCAGTGGGCCAGCCGATGCCCGGGTGTTCGAGGATAATCCGGAATACCGGATGTCCGCCTGCTATCTGAGTGAGGAATTCGACGTCTCGCGCGGGCGGGTTGAGCGGGAGATAGAAACGGGTGATAGTCTGATCGCGGTAATTGCTGTCCCGTTGGCTGACGGCGAACTCGTTGACTTCCCCGAAGGCTGCCTGAGCCTGGCGGATTATGTGGCCGGCAGCACTCTGAACTGGCGGGCGGAGGGCGACTATCGGGTGTTTGTCTTTGCCAGGGAGTGGTATGGCAATAGCAGCGGGCGCTTTTTCGGTAGCTATGTGGACACGCTGAGCGCCGACGCGATTGCCAAGTTCATCAAGCTGACCCATGTCCCGTATGCGGAGCGCTTTTCCGAGGAGTTCGGCGCGACGGTGGACGGGATCTTTACGGATGAACCCAGCATGCTCCCGCACCGTTGGGACGCGCTGGTCTGGACGCCGAGACTGCCCGGCGAGTTTGAACAGCGCGCGGGCTATCCGCTGCTGACCACGCTGCCGGCGATATTCCGGGACGTCGGTCCGCAGACCGCGAAGATCAGGTGCGATTGCTGGCGGACGCTCACGGATCTGTTCGCCACCAACTATACAAAGCAGATCCACGACTTCTGTGCACCGCGCAAGCTCAACTCCATCGGCCATCTGCTCGCTGACGGCGAGCTGTTGTGGGGCACGCGGGCCTTCGGTGACTATTTCCAGGCCGCACAGTGGCTGGACTGGGGGGGCTGCGATTACCTGGGCTCGCGCACGTGGCCCGAGCCAGCCACGCCGGAGCGCCACCCGGTCACGAACAATATCGCGGCGGTCAAATTCGCCTCCTCCTCCGCGCACCTGCTGGACAAGCCGGTGGTGATGAACGAGTGTTTCGGTCTGGGCAAGCAGTGGGCGATTGATCTGCGTACCCTTAAGTGGATGGGCGATTTCGTCATCGCCCTGGGCACCAATCTGCTAATGCCGCACGCCTTCTACTATTCCATCCAGGGCTTCCGCAAGTGGGAGTGTCCGCCCGGCGAGTTCTACCAGTCGCCGTTCTGGGCGTATTACCGGGCTCTGTCTGATTACGTGGGAAGGCTGTCGGCGCTGTTGCGTGACGGTCAGCATATCGCCGACGTTGCCTTCTTCTATCCGGTTAAGTCAATGTGGGCGGAGATGGACCCGCACGACAACGATGAGACAACCTTGCTGAACACCAGCTTTGACCAGCTTACCCGCTTGCTGCTCAAGCTGAACTACGACTTTGACTTCGTCAGCGAGGAGATGCTCCAGGAGGCCAACTTCACCGACGGAAAGATCACCGTCAAAACCCCGGACGGCGAGGTCGCCGAGCAGTTCAAGGTGCTGGTTATGCCCGCAGCTACAACGATTAGCCGGGCGACCGTCGCGGCTTTGAGGCGTTATGTCGAGGCGGGCGGGCGCATCGTCGGCCTGGGCAAATTGCCCAGCAAGTCACCTGAGCAGGGCGAAGATGGCTATGTTATTGAGTCGTTCAGCGAGATATTCGGCGACGACTATGAACTGAGCCTAACCGTCGCCGATGCTAAGAAGCCCGTGCTGTCCACGCATGACCTTTCCACCGGCCCCGGCGGCGTACTGGTCGGCGCACCACTGTGGATTGACGACGAAGAGATGCTGGAGCCGCTGGGCGAGACGCTGGATGCGCTCATTGAGCCTGATGTAGTAATCACCGACGAGAAGGGCCGACGCCTTCCCGACATTGTGCACTATCATTACTACCGCGAGGGTCGGCACTTCCTACTGCTCCAGAATACCAGTCAGGAGCAGAGCTACGATTTCGTCGTATCCCTGCCTTTGCATGGCGAGGTCAACATCTGGGATGCTGAGACCGGCAAATCCCGCTCCGCCCCGGTCGTCCGTGCAGACGCAGATCGTTTGCATATTCCCGCGAGCCTGCTGCCAGTGGGCGCTACCGTGCTGATGATTGACCCGCTGGCCGAGTGCCCGAGTACGCCGCTGGTTGAGGCCGACGTTGAGGTACTGGAGGCGAGCAATAAGGAGGCCCTCGGCTTGGTCGCGCAGCCGGGCAGCTACAGCGTAACAGTCGGGTCGCATAACCAGCCGCCGCGAGTGGTCCGCGCCCGGGTGCGCTCTATGCCGGCAGCAATCAAACTGGAGGATACGTGGGAGTTCGCCACCGACCAGCCCAACGCGCTGCCCCTGGTAGATTGGCACTACCAGATGGCCACTGACATTACCGGCGCAGATTCGGCTAATGCCCAGCGCATCTTTACGGCCACATTCGAGGCCAAAATAATTCCGGAAGAGGCTCGAATGCTACTGGACGGCCTCAAAACTGACAAGGTCTGGCACAACGCCACTGTTCGCAACCACGAGGTTTTCGTCAATGACCAGCCGGTGGCCGACTTTGCCCCGGGCCAGTACCTGGATCATTACATCTACGAAGCCGACCTAGCCGGTTTGCTCCGCGAGGGCAGCAATGAGGTAAAGATCGTTTCGTCAACATTCTACTTCGAGCCGGCGATGGTGTACCACCCGGTGATAATCGTAGGGCGCTTTGCGCTGGCCGGGCGCACCCACCTGCGCCTGGTCGCCGAATCGGGGCAAATTACAACCGGCCCGTGGGATAAGCAAGGCTACCCCTACTACTCGGGCATCGCCACCTACCGCTAG
>CAYNMY010000257.1:0-4316 GCA_964398275.1 uncultured Armatimonadia bacterium
CAGGGCTGGTTTACCCAGCTACTGAGGCGCGGCGGTAGTGAGTCCAAGACCCTCTGGATCGGCGTGCGGGCGGCCCAGAAACTTGCCACTGGTCAGAAGGCCAGCAGTTCATGTTCACCCGGGCTGCCCGTGGCGCTGTACGAACTGGACCTGCACGCCGACTTCCATCATGAGATCAAGCTGGAGGGCATGGGCGGGGCCAACTATGATCTGTACGTGATGCGCGTGTGCACGCCCACGGCGGTCCGCGTGGTGAAGTCGTCGGCAAACAAGCCCAAGAAGGGTGCGCCAGACTCCGACAGCGTAACCTTCCTGCCTCGTCTCGAGCAGACATACCTGGCGCTAATCAAGCTCACATCGGGCGAAGGCTCCTACCAGCTCTCGTGCAACCCGGTCGCCCCGCCTGAGCAGTGAGGTGTTGGCTTCCGGTGAGATTCAGTGAAGACAGAGGAGTTGAGTGTTACCCATGACTATCGGCAGTCGGCTAATCGTTGGCGTTGTGGTCATTCTTGTGGTCGTTGCAGCTATTCCCGCTGGTGCAGGCGAGGATAACGTCAAGTTCGAGGACGGCAAGCTGTACGTGGACGGCCAGGCCCGCATCTTCTGGGGCTTCATCTGGCGCCACGACTACAACTCTTTTGCCGAAATGGAGCGGTTCCATTTCAATCTTTGCCTGGGGCATAACAAGCAGGCGGAGTTCGATGAGGCGCGTGAACACGGCGTCTACCTGATGCTTCCCTGGTCGAGCAGCACCAAGGCGCCTCCCGCCTGGCTGGCTGAACATCCCACTACAGTTGCCTGGTTCCTGATGGACGATGCCAACACCCAGGAGGAGGCCGAGAAACTGAAAGGTCTGGTGGCGGCGGTGCGGCAGACGGACCAGGTGCTGCCTACCACTGCGGACATTACGGGCCGATCAGTCGAATCTGACAAGAAGTTTGTGGATATCATTGACATCTACGGGCCGTACTTCTACCCCCTGCCGACCAAGGGCTTCCGCTGGTACTTCCACGACTTCCTGGACGAGCTGCGTTACGCTGCACCCTATCCCTACGTGTGGACGGCTATGCAAAGCGCCTCGATCGCCGGTTTTCACGGGCGAATGGGCTTTACCTGGCAGGATATGCAGATGTATCCCGCGCCCGGGCAGTTCCGGCTGCTATGCTGGGGGGCGGCGGCCCACGGGGTGCGCGCGTTTATGTTCTTTAAGGACTACGGGCTGCTGCCGCCGGATATAGACAACGGCGACCGCGCCGCCGAAGCCGTGGTAATTGCCCACGAGTTTGAGATCATCGGCGACGAGATCGCCGGCGGCGACGAGATCGCCGGGGGCGACGATGTGCGCGACGGTGCGCAATGCGCGGACCCCGATATTGATGTCACCCGCATTGACCTCGACGACCACACTATCGTGATAGCTAGCCTGATCCGCGATAACTACACCTATGCTATGGACGACGCGCTGGCGGCGGTTACCGTAACCTTAGCCCGCCCGCCGCAGCTTGATGGCGAGCTGCGTGCCTACAGCTTCGGCTTCCCGGAGCTGGAGCCGGTGCCCCTGCGGGAAGAAGGTGGTCAGCTCATAGTCGGGCCGCATAACATTGAGATATGCGACACGATTGTCATCGAAGAGGCTGGCGCCTGCCAGGCCGAGCACGCTGCGCAAATCGGTGAGCATCTGCCCGAGGTCGCCGCGACGATGCAGTCGCTGCTGCGCTACCAGCACGAGAAGATGGACTATGTCAACCGGCACCTGGTGAACCTGAAGGTTGACGTCCCGGCCGCGCGGGCCGCGTTCGACCAGGCGGTGAAACTGAAGGCCCAATGCGCGCAGCAGTTCGCCGGGGGCAAGTTTGCTGAATCGTTTGCTACCGGCCGGGCCGCCCAGCGGTATTACCGGCTGATGCTCTATCACTACCGCGAGTATGCCGCGCAGTTCCGGGAGCATGCGCCCCAGCCGATGCACCTGTACCTGATGATGCCGTACGGATTGCCTAAGTACTTCGCGTCGTTCGACCACACCGCTGTCAAGATTGGGAAGTAAGAGGTCTGGAGCGGGGAGATGGGGAAGATGATATGGCAGCGAAGTCAGCGAACAGATAGGAGTTGAACTGAACCTGTGATTGCTAAAGGTTGGCTGGTGTGCGCGTTGTTGGGTGTTCTCGTCGCAGTGGTGGCCGTGCCCGTCAGTGCGGGGCAGGACAATGTGAAGTTTGAAGACGGCAAGCTGTACGTGGACGGTAAGCCCTTTTTCTTCTGGGGCTTTATCTGGCGCTCCGGGTGCAACTCCTTCGAGGAGATGAGGAAGTTTGGGTTTAACGCCTGTTTGGCGGGAGCCAAGACTCCGGCGGAATTCGACGAAGCCCTTGACAACAGCGTCCGGCTAATGGTCTACCACGGCTCAGATAGCCAGCCGCCGGCGGAGTGGATAGCGAAACATCCGGCGACGGTTGCATGGTTCGTAGGGGATGATATGTCCTGGCACGGCGGTGCCAGGATCTGCCAGGAGCGAGTGGAGCAAATCCGCAAGATTGACCAGGTTCTGCCGGCCCTGGCCGACCTTAATGCGCGCCAGGTAGGCTCGGATATCCTGTTCAATGACATTCTCGAGATCTACGCTCCTTATGCCTACCCGCTGCCGACCAGGGGGTACCGCTGGTATTTCCACGATTTCCTCGACAAGCTGCGCGAGGGCACCGGAAATAAGTATCTGTGGACGGCCTGCCAAAGCGCTTCGATCTACAGCATCCACGGGCGGATGGGCTTTACCTGGGGAGATATGTACCGATTTCCCACACCGGGCCAGTTCCGGCTGCTGTGCTGGGGTGGGATTGCTCACGGGATACGCGGCTTTATGTTCTGGAAGGATTCGGGGCTGCTGCCCGCGGATATGGACAACGGCGACCGCACCGCCGAGGCCGTCATCATCGCTCACGAGTTGGAGATGATTGGTGACGAGATCGTCGCCGGTGATGACGTCCGCCACACGGTCCATTGTGCCAACGTGGATGTTGATGTCGGCCGCATTGATCTTGCTGATCACACCATACTCATCGCCAGCCTGGTCCGCGAGAACTATCACTTTGCCATGGACGACGCGCTCGCGGAGATTGAGCTGACACTGCCCCGTCCGCCACAGCTTGGGGGCGAGCTTCGCGCGTACAGCTTCGGCTTCCCGGAGCTGGGGCCGGTGGCCCTGCGCGAGGAAGGTGGTTGGCTCATCGTCGGGCCGCACCGCATCGAAATTACCGACGTGATCGTCATCGAGGAGCTCGGCGCTATCCAAGATGAGCACGCCGCCCAGGTCAAGGAGCGGCTGCCCGGCGTGGCCTCGACCGTCCAGGCGCTAGTCAACTATCAGCACGAGAAGATGGACTGGGTGAACAGCAGTCTGATCGCGCTTGATGTGGACGTGCCGTGGGCCCGCGATGCCTTCAATAGGGCTGTCGAGCTGAAAGACCAAAGCGCTCGAGAGTTCGGGGATGACAGGTTCGGCCAGTCGTTTCGGACCGCGCGGGCCGCGCAGCGCCACTACCGGCGGATGCTGTGGGCGTATCGTGAGCACGCCGTCCGTTTCAAGGACCGCGTGCCCGAGCACCTGCACATCTACCTGATGATGCCCTACGGTTTACCCAAGTATTTCGCCTCCTTCGGCGATACTCTCGTCGGTCCGTAACAACCTGGAGTACGGAGTGATTGCTATGTTAGTCAAGTACGCCTATGGCTGCTGTATATTGTCGGTTCTGGTTGTTCTGTTGTGTCTGCCGGCAGCCGCCGAGCCCGAGTTGCCCGTCTACACTACTGTGAAAGTGCTCGACGGCTCGACCCAGCCCGTCTATCAGCTTGATCCGGGCCAGGCTATCACCTTTCAGATCGAGCCGACTCCTGAAGGGAACTTCGCCCGCTGGAGGCGCTACCGCTGGTGCACCTTCGACCGTCGCTGGTTTGCCATGCCCATCGAGCAGGCGGGCTATTATGTCGTGTCCGGTGTTCCGCGCAAGTACCGGGAGACTGCGGGCTTCGATCGCCAGTTGCTGGGGGTCTACGATAATCTTGAAAAGATCATCCGGCCCGGCAACAAGTACAGCGACGTGGTGAAGTTCCCCATCAAGCGCGAGAACCCCGATATCTACATCTTTCGGGGTGAGCCCGGGCAGCTCTGGGCCACCCAGCTTGTGATCCGGGGGGCGGGGCAGACCGACGGCAAGAAGCTCGACTACTCGGTCGGTGCTTACAAGGGACAGTTGCTCGCTCTCGGTGGGACAGTGTCGGGCCAGCTCTCCGAGGAGTTCGCCATGGGCTTGATTGATCTGGAT
>CAYNMY010000258.1:0-4315 GCA_964398275.1 uncultured Armatimonadia bacterium
GCGATGGTATCGTAGTTGTTCACCTCAGCTACGCCCCCAGCCTCATCTCGGCATCGGCGCTTACCCGCACCTCACTGCCGGTACTCTTGCTCAACACGACACCAGCCCCCAGGATGGACGCTGACCTTACTCTAGAGGATATCATGCAGAACCATGGCATCCACGGGGTACAGGACCTGGCCAATATCCTGCTACGAGCCGGTAAGACATACCACATCGTCAGCGGGCACATCAATACTCCGGGCGTGGTGGCGAAGGTGCTCGGATGGTGCCGCGCCGCCCTGGCGGTCAGGTTCTGGCGGCAGATGCGCGTAGGGCTAATCGGGCAGCCCTTCGAGGGCATGGGGGATTTTAGCGTGGACCTGACCGCACTGCAGGCAGTGGTGGGCCCCCAGGTAGTGCGCGTCTCGCCGCGGGAGGTGGCCGAGCTGGCCCAGCAGGTATCCCCGGAGCAAGTGCAAGCGGAGGTAGAATCTGATCGGCAGCAGTTTGCTCCGGCTGCGGACTTAGACCCTGAGCTTCACGCCATCTCAGCTCGTGCCGGCCTGGGCTTGTCTG
Source organism: uncultured Armatimonadia bacterium (assembly GCA_964398275.1). Taxonomy (GTDB): domain Bacteria; phylum Armatimonadota; class Zipacnadia; order Zipacnadales; family Zipacnadaceae; genus JALGTD01. The sequence continues at coordinate 559 of CAYNMY010000258.1, forward strand.
GAGCGGTACAGAAGTATGACCTGGATGCGCTCGCCATGCATTTTATGGCCTTCAACGACGTGCCTGAGATTGGTGCAGTGCCGTTCCTCGGCATCAGCAAGCTCCAGGCCCTGGGTATCGGCTACGCCGGCGAGGGGGACGTGGCCTGCGCGAGCTTGGTGGCGGCGATGGCCCAGTACTTCGGCCAGGCTGGCCTTACGGAGATGTTCTGCCCGGACTGGGAGGGGAACCAGGTTCTAATGGCTCACATGGGCGAGTGCAACCCTGTCCTGGCGGCCGAGAAACCCCTCCTGAAAAGCGTGCCTTTTCCTTATGGTGAGCTGACTGAGCCGGTCATCGCTATGGCCGGCATGGCTCCCGGGCCGGCCACTCTCGTAAACCTGGTCTGTGTCGCGCAAGGAGGATTCAGACTGACGGCTGCGGAGGTAGAGGTCACTGATTTTCCCGTGCTGGATATTACCATGCCTCATTTCAAGATCCAGCCCTCACTGCCTTTGGGCGAGTTCCTGAGCAAGTACAGTCAGGCCGGCGGCAGCCATCACCTGGCTATCGTGCCGGGCCACCTGGCGGAGGAAGTGGGGATTTTGGCTGAACTGGCCGGTCTTGAATCCGTGCGGATGTGAAGGGGCTGGCTTCAGTGGGTATGATCCATCATCATCCCGGCGCGTAGCCTGCCGCCGGGCTGGGCCTCAGCACACTGACAGCCACGATAGTTTCCGGCGCCTCGCCTCGCAGGAATCCGGCCCACTGCCGGCGAACAATACCTCATACGACGCAGCAGCGACGCGGACGGCTGAGGATTATGTCTCTTACCGAAAAACTAGTGCGGGTATATGCAACACTCAAGCGACCGCTGCACTGTCCGCACTTGCCGCGGCCTAACTGGTCCGAATTGTGGTCGTGGTGCCGACCAGCATTATCGGATTTGAACGCTGTTGTGCGGACGATAGGAGTGATATTCCTTAGTGTGCTTGCCGTGCTCATTGCAGGTCAGGCGAATCGGATTGCCGAGCGGCAAGTGGAGCTCGCTGAAGCCGAAGCAAGACCTATCATCGAAGCGCGTATTGATGTCGATGGCGATAAGGAGACATTGGTCGTGTACAATCGAGGGGGTGAGCTTCTGCGGCCTGACGAATGTCAGGCCTTTACGGTGCTAAGCACGATGCTGGTGCCTGAGTATCAGGGCCTGCCCCGGTACATACTGCACGACTACTACCAATCCTGGAGGGCCCGCCGGCCTGGCGAACCGCAAGAGAATCTGTGGGAGTTCAATGCAACTACGCAGATTGTTGACAGGTTCAGGGCTGACATTACCAACGTAGGATACGCGCGAGGCTATCATACGCTAGACGCGTATCTCCAACGTTATGTTTGGGTGCACTACACTGACCTCCGTGGGGACAAACACACAGGTCTGTGCGTCATCGGACCAAGGGACAGCGCCTTGCTCGACGAGGAGACAGAAAACAGAGTACTCCCGGAGCCTGATCCACCCTGGGTAAGTACGTGGGGTGTACGCCGGCGCCCCAATGCAGAGTGGTTCGTTGACATCCTAGAGATGAGGAAACCCAACGTGTTTGAGCGTGCTGGCGGGCCGCTCTACGATAAGGGTACGCTCGTGCGCATTTCCGAAGGAGAGTGCCACAAGGGTCAGATTGGTGAGGTGGTGGGCAACCGCCTCATTGGCGCGAAGGGCCGCGGTGTGGGCGCCACTTTGTATGAATACGAGATACACTTTCAGGACGGTTCGTCCGAATGGTACTCAGCGCGTCAACTCGCAAAGATACCGTGCCGTAAAGGGGACTTGGTGTTTGTGCGTTCCCAGCAGCGCAAGGGACGCGTCATCGCCGTCCAAGTCCACGCTTCAACTGATGAGATGCCCAAGCAGTTGATGTATACCGGTTGGAAGTGCGAGGTTAGTCTCGGTGACGATGCAACCGGCTGGTTCCCAAGAACCGAAGTGGTGAGAGCACGCTTCCGCAAAGGCGATCGGGTCTTCGTTGCTGAGACTCCGGGCACTGTGGGCGACATCACGTTTGCCGAGGTTCCTTCTGATTCGCCCGAAGGATATGACGGCGTTACCTACTGGGTTGACTTCCCTGACCGTGGGCGGGAGCCGCATGCCTCATATGAACTGAGGGTGGAACCGCGGCCTGGGTCTGACCCGTAGAGCCTGCTCCTTCGCATTTCGGACACCGGCAGGGCAAGCCACGTCATCAGCTTGTTGTCGAGAACACTCTCATGGAAGGACAGACAATTGTAGATGTCCGGAATCGATTCGCAAACCTCTCATGAGTGGCTGAAGGAAATCCAGCAGCGGAATTTCGAGCAGCATATATCTCGGACACACCTCGAAACCATGAAACATGTGGGGATTGACCTGAATGACGGTGAAGAGATGATGACTGATCCGCTGGGCTGGGCGGATAAGCGTGTCCATAGATTCGTCGTGGAACCCCTCCTTCGGCATATGCCCGAAGGCCATCGCGCTAAGTATGAGGAAGTACCTGTGGGCACATTATTCACCCGTGACCCCAATGCCTGCGCCATTCGACCTCGCGATTGCACAACGATACGCGCAATAGTTTTGGACTGGATGTTTATGGCTTTCATTTGGACAGTCGTCGCTCCCATTCTCCGCTTGCTCGATGGCCCACCACTGGAAGAACGGCGTACGATAGCCAAGAGCATCCTCAACTGTGGACGCTTCTTCAGTAGCGCGGGGAGGAGAGGGAGAATTGAAAGCCTGAGATTCGACGAATCAGTCGATACCATGGCCGGACTCATCGAACGGGGGGTGCTTTGCTTTGTCCTTGCTCACGAGTACGCCCACGTGGGACTCGGCCACCTAGACCCGTACAGTGTTGGTACATTCGACGAGGAGGTCGAGCAATACACTAGGGACTGGACCGAAGAATTCGCGGCCGACACCGCCGGCCTGGTTATTGGGCGCGGCGTCTTGAGGCACCTCGAGTCCGAGGTATTGGACGGCGAGGCCGTCTCCAATCTCCCTTGCACGGGCCCCTTGGTGGCAATGTCCCTGATCCACTTCCTGGAATCGTTTGCTCCTCGCGGGGAATCGTACAGGAGCCATCCTCCGGCCCGAGCAAGGCGCAGCAGATTGGCTCCCCTAGTCAGGAATGACCTGACGGAGCACGCCGGAGATGTCGCCTTGTGGTTCGAGCACGTCGCCGGCTTGTCCTGGGCGGATGTAGAAGACTGAGCTGTCTCGCCGGAACCAATGCAGTATCGACGCGGCCCACAACAATCTCGGCCAAGCGCTGCACCGCCAGGGCAAAAGCGATGAGGCGATTGCCGAGTGTCACCAGGCCCTTGAGCTCAAACCCGACTACGCCGAGCCTCACTGGAACCTGGCGGTGGCATTGTACGATCAGCAACACTTTGCCGAAGCCAAGGCTGAGGCCCAGGCGGCTTTGCGACTGGACCCCACTAAGGAGCACGCCAGGCGGATGATTGAACTGCTGGCGGAGAAAGGCTATTGATGCGGCGGACGGCACTAGTTGTGGTGATGCTGGCGCTAGTGACTTCGGCTGTCGGGGCGGGGGCGTACAGTCGCCGGCATATCGGTGGCTACCTGGTGCTGCACCTGGAAGGTACGCCCCAGGAAATGGGCCGCCAGCACGGGATGATGCTGCGCCGGCTCATCCCCCGCGTGCTGGCCGACCTTATCAACGGGGAAGCGCCCACGCCCGCGCAGTACCAGCCCCTGATAAGCGGCGCGCGGGTGATGGAACGC
>CAYNMY010000259.1:0-4309 GCA_964398275.1 uncultured Armatimonadia bacterium
TCCGCCCAAGTTGGCCGCGAAGATTGTAATCGGCAGTCATGTGCTGGTGCCGTTTGGGCGACAGAAAGTGGCGGGAGACGTTGTCGCCTTCACTACGACCGCGCCGGCGGCCCGGCTGAAGAGCATCATCTCGCTGCTTGCCGAGACACCGGTTTTCGACCAGGAGCAGTTGGCATTAGCTCGCTGGGTGGCTGACCGCTACTGTTGTTCGCTGCGCGAAGCCCTGCGGTGTATCACTCCTCCCGGGCTGTCTCGCCCGCGTTTTGCTAACGTCGCGTTGACTGACGAGGGGAGGGCAGCGCAGGTCGCTGATCAGCTTACGCGCGCACCTCGTCAGGCTCAGCTTCTCAGCCTGCTTGAGGCGGCTGGCGGACAGATGGACCTTGACAATTTGGTGCGGATGATATGGCAGAGTGTGGACGGGAAGGTCTCGCGTTCGGCGGTCCTGTCGGCCCTGTGCAGTCTGGAGGAAAAGGGGTTAGTGGTGCGCGAAGCCGGTGTGGGCCGGCCGGGCACGAGCCAGCGTATGCAATTGGTGGTCGAATTGTGCGGGGACGATCGGGACTGGGACGAACTCACCGCAACAGTGGCTGAGCGTGCGCCTCGCCAGGCGGAGGTGCTCCGGACGTTGACAGCGGCGGATGCGGCCGTACCGCTAGCTCAACTGTCGAGCAGTGCGGTGAAGGGCTTGACCAAAAAAGGCTTGGTGAATGTGGTGGCGGAACGCGTGCAGCGTCTGCCCGACGAGCCGGGATTAGGCAATGTAGATAAGGAGGCACTGCGCCCTACCGACGCTCAGAGCAATATGCTGGACCGCGTGGCCAAGGCCCTGGCCGCGGGTTGTCACGACGCACTGTTGCTCCACGGCGTGACCGCGAGCGGCAAGACGGAGGTGTACCTGCAGGCTATCGCGGCGGCGTTGGCCTATGGGCGCTCGGCGATTGTACTGGTGCCCGAGATTGCGCTGACTCCGCAGATGGTGGGACGGTTCCGGGCGCGGTTTGGTGATCGCCTGGCGCTGCTGCACAGTGCTCTAGGAGCCGGGGAGCGCTACGACGAATGGGAGCGGATACAGCGCGGCGAGGCCGACATCGTGATCGGTGCCCGCTCGGCGGTCTTCGCGCCCTGTCGGGATCTGGGGATCATCGTGGTTGATGAAGAACACGAGCGGGCCTACAAGCAGGAAAATGCGCCGCGATATCGGGCCACGGCGGTAGCGGCGGAGCGCGCCCGGCGCAGTGATGCCGTTCTGCTGATGGGATCGGCCACGCCCTCGGTAGAAGCCTACTTCCGGGCCTCGTCGGGCGAGGGTCTGGCGCTGATGATGCTGCCTGAGCGGATTGAGAGCCGGCCGCTGCCCCGCGTGGAGATCATTGACCTGCGCACCGAAACCCTGATGGGCAAGGGCGGCACCTTCAGCCAGATGATGCTCGAGGCTATCGCCGACCGCCTGGATCGAAGCGAACAGGTCATCCTATTTCTCAACCGCCGGGGCTTTGCGACGTTTGTGATGTGCCGGGAATGTGGTTACGCCCTGCGCTGCCCGGACTGTGCGGTCTCCTTAACCTATCATCACGCCAGCCGCCGGACGCGCTGTCATCACTGCGACTACAACATGGCAGTGCCCGATATATGTCCCAACTGCCAGGGCTATGACATTGGCTTTCACGGCCTGGGCACCGAACGGGTTGCCGACCAGGTAGAGCGGGAATTTCCGGCGGCGGTAGTGGCGCGGATGGACCGGGATACAGTCCGTTACAAGGGCGCTCATGGCAAGATACTGCGCACCTTCGCGCGCGGTGATGCCAATATTCTGGTGGGCACGCAGATGATCGCCAAGGGGCTGGACCTGCCCAATGTTACTCTGGTTGGGGTGCTCAATGCTGACGTGGGGCTGTATCATCCGGACTTCCGGGCGGCAGAGCACACCTTTCAATTGCTTACCCAGGTGGCCGGCCGGGCGGGCCGAGCGGATAAGCCCGGGGAGGTGCTCGTGCAGACCTACAATCCGGACCACTACGCCATTATCATGGCCCAGGGGCACGACTATTTGGGCTTTTATCAACGCGAAATTGCTGCCCGTCGTGAGAATCGGTATCCTCCGTTCGCGGAGTTGGCCAACCTGGTCTTTAGCGATGCCGACGGCGACAAAGCCGTGGGCACAGCCCGCAGCGCGGCCGTCTGCCTGCAGGAGATGGGTGTCTTTCACAAGAAAGGTGACACGCAGTTCCTGGGGCCGGCGCGCGCGCCGCTGCACAAACTGCGCGGCCGCTATCGTTACCAGATGTTGCTGAAGGCCCCCGACATGGCCAGTCTGCACCAAGCTGTCAGAGGGCTTTTGGAAGTCCTGGGGGATACCGGTTCGACACAGATAGTCTGTGATATCGAGCCGGTTGATATGATGTAACCGTCGAGAAGCGTTCTTCGAGAGAAGTGAACGATTGTGGCCAGACTACCAGTCCGGATATATGGTGACCCGGTTCTGCGGAAAAAGGCGAAACCAGTCCGGAAGATAGATGACGAGTTGCGCGAATTGATTGAGGGGATGCTCGAGGCGATGGTGGAGGATGATGGCGCCGGGTTGGCTGCACCTCAGGTGGGGCAGTCAATCCGGCTTATTGTGGTGAAAACAGGCTCGGAGGAAAACGGCGAGATAGTCAGCCTGATCAATCCGCGCGTCGTCGCCGCTTCGGGCACCCAGGAGGGTATGGAAGGCTGCTTGAGCCTGCCCGCCTTGCGTGGCAGGGTACAGCGGCATCAACAGGTGACTGTCCAGGGCAGCGCGCCGGATGGATCTGAGGTCAGTCTGGAGGCGGAGGGACATGTGGCCCGTGCCTTCGAGCACGAGATTGATCATCTCAACGGGATATTGTTCGTGGACCGGGCACCCTCGGAGACGCTGCGCTGGCTAATCCCTGACCCGGACGAAGAATGTGGCTACCGCCTCGAGGCGACCAACATGAAGGAGGCTAAGCGCGTCTTCGAGCGGCTGCGCGACAAGCGCCAATTCGAAGGGAAACCAGTCTGATGCGAGTAGTCTACCTTGGCACACCCCCGGTGGCCGTCGAATACTTGCGGGCGGTTGCTGAGCGCCACGATGTCACGAGCGTTGTGACGCAGCCCGACCGCCCTCGGGGGCGGGGGCGCAAGGTGGCGGAGGCGGCGGTGAAGGCGGTGGCGGTAGAGCTGGGTATTCCGGTGCTGCAGCCCACTGACCTGCGGGCCGGCGCTTTTCAAGAGAAGTTGCGTGAGTGGGCGGCTGACGTCTTTGTGGTGGTTTCGTATGGCCGAATATTGCCGGTCAGCGTCATTGAGATGCCCGCGCTGGGCAGCGTAAACGTACACTATTCGCTGTTGCCCAAGCTGCGCGGAGCGGCACCTGTTCAACGTGCTTTGATGGGGGGCTTGACAGAAACTGGTGTAACAGTACAATATATAGACGAGGAACTTGACGCGGGTGACATCATCCTGCGACAGAACGTGGCAGTCAAAGCGCACGACAACGCCCTGACGCTCACGGGCCGATTGACTGAGGCGGGGGTTCCACTCCTGCTTCGCGGGTTGGATCTGGTTGCAGCTGGGGAGGCGCAGCGCGAGCCTCAGGATGACGAGGCGGCCACGTACGCCCCACCCCTTACCAGGGATGATGGGATAATTGACTGGCGGCGCCCTGCTCAAGAGATTGTCAACCAGATCCGCGGTTGCTTCCCTTGGCCGGGGGCGAGTGGGGTGTTGGATGGCCAGCGGCTAAAGATAACGCAGGCAGTTGCACTGTCAGGAGAGCCGTATCAAGGAGGAAACTGCGGCGAAGTCATAGAAACTACTCAGGAGGGGTTTGTGGTTCAGGCCGGATCGGACGGGGTCCTGGTAAAGGAGTTACAGCCCGCTGGCCGGCGAGTAATGTCGGCGGCTGATTTCCTGAGGGGAGCTCGACTCAAACCAGAAGCGCGGTTCCAACTCATTCTTGGATAGGGTTCGCGGACGGCAACAGCTCTCATACACTCGTGGCTTTTCGTACCAAGGATCTGTCCATGAACCAGCTTTTGCAACAGGCTGATGAGTTGCGGCGCAACGGGCGATACGACGACGCCCACGCCCTGTATGAGCGAATGTTGGCGGATGACCCGGACCTGGCGTTGGCCTGGTGGGGGTTAGCCCACACGGTCATGAACCAGGGCGAGTTTGAGCAGGCACTGGCGCATTTGCAGCGGGCCGTCGCGTTGGATCCCGACAGTCAGCGCATGTTGTATGACGTGGCTATGCTACACACTATGTTGGGAGATTACGAAACGGCCCAGCCGATGTTCAC
>CAYNMY010000260.1:0-4292 GCA_964398275.1 uncultured Armatimonadia bacterium
GGGTGGGCGGCGGCGGAGTGAGGCTGCCGATGGGCATGGAGCCGCCGCTGGCTATTCTCGAGCAGAATGTGCTGCTGGTTCACGGCACTCAAGAAGCTATTGACCAGTTCCGCGAAATCCTGGCCTTCTTTGACAAGCCGCCGAAACAGGTAGAGATTGAGGCCCGCTTCGTCGAAGTGGAAACGACCAAAGACAAGGCTTTCGGCATTGACTGGTTTGTCGCCAACGGCTCGGCCGAGTTCTTCAATCTGGGCTTTGCGCCCGGCCAGGGCATCAACGTGGCTCGCTTCCGCCGCGGCCGCTTCGAGGCGGAGCTGCGCACCCTGCTCAACGAGGCCGCGCTCAGGTCATCAACGCCCCCCGGGTCACCACCCAGAACAACCTCGAAGCGGAGGTTGACTTCTCCACCGAGATTCCGTACTTCTATGCGACGGTAACCTACAACGAGTTCGGGCAGCGGCAGGTAGACTTCGAAACCGAGACGGTCTCCGTCTCGCAGACGCTGACGGTCACCCCGCGGATTCTCGACGACGACACCATTGTACTGGACCTGGAGCCGGAGATTGACGACCAGGTGGGCACGGTCATCGGGCCCAACGGCGAGGTCCTGCCGATTGTCAGCACCCAGTCGGTCTACACGCGCGTCCGGGTTGCCGACGGCGACACGCTGGTCATCGGCGGCTTCACGCGGACCAACGAGACGTTCAACATCCGCAAGACCCCGCTGCTGCACAAGCTACCGATAATCGGGAACCTGTTCCGCTCGCGAATCGTCGCTGACCGGCAGTCGGAACTGTTGATATTCGTTACCCCACGCATTCTGCGGGAGATACCTGAGCAATAGGCCAGGGCGTAACGACAACCTGATTCAGGCTTCTCCGAACGGCACAGCATCGGCTAGTGCCGTTCGGCGGTAAAGGAAGACGATTATGACCCCCACACTCGACTTTCGCACTGCCGGGGAGTCGCACGGTCGCCAGCTCAGCGCGATCATCATCGGCCTGCCCGCCGGCTTGGCCCTGCAAGTTACCGCCCTGGACCGCGAGTTGGCTCGCCGCCAGTGTGGTTACGGCCGGGGTAAGCGCATGCAGATAGAAACCGACCGGGCCGCGATCACCAGCGGCGTGCGCCACGGCCAGACGCTGGGCACACCGGTGGCGCTGAGCATCGAGAACCGGGACTGGCCTAACTGGGAGCAGGAGATGTCGGTGGCCCCGCCCGCTTGCGGGTTCACCAGCGAGCGCGCAGTGACTGTCCCCCGGCCCGGTCACGCCGACCTGGCCGGCGCCGCCAAGTTCGGACAGACCGATATGCGCAATGTGCTCGAGCGCGCCAGCGCCCGCGAGACGGCGGCCCGGGTCGCGGTTGGCGCTATCTGTCGGCAACTGCTCGGCGAGTTTGGCATCTCCGTGCTCACTTGCGTGATCAATATCGGGGGCATCACGGCGCCGGCCCCGCCGAGATCAGACGACGAATTCTGGGCGCGGGTCGAAGCAAGCGACGTGCGCTGCGGCGACGCGGAGGTGGCCCAACAGATGCGCGCGGCGATTGACCAGGCCCGCGAGCGCGGCGACACCCTCGGAGGCGAGTTTGAGGTCCACGTGACCGGGGTGCTGCCCGGGCTGGGCTCGTATGCGACGTGGCACGAACGGCTCGATGCGCGCCTGGCCGCAGCAGTTATGAGCATTCCGGCCATCAAGAGCGTGGAGATTGGGCTGGGCAAACGCGTGGCTGACCGGCCCGGCTCGCAGGTGCACGATCCCATCCAGCCCGCTGCGCCCGGTGAGCCCTGGCCCTTCACTCGCCCGACTAATAACGCCGGCGGAATCGAGGGCGGAGTTTCCAACGGCGAGCCAATAGTAGTACGCGCGGCGATGAAGCCGATCCCCACGCTCACCCAGCCGCTCCCCTCGGTTGAACTGCACACCCTGGAGCCCAGCCCGGCTCATGCCGAGCGCTCGGATGTCTGCGCAGTGCCAGCGGCCTCGGTGGTGGGTGAGGCGATGGTGGCCTTCGTTGTGGCGCAGGCTATGCGCGAGAAGTTCGGCGGCGATAGCCTGGCGGATATGCAGGCCGCTTTTCGCGCGTACCGGCAGCGCCTCGGGGAACTGGGCCAGCCGGGTGCGGAGGGGGTGTAGGCGATGGCGCACAGGTTTCGCCCGCCGGCGAGTGCCGTGGTCCTGGCCGGTTTTATGGGCACCGGCAAGAGCACCGTGGCCAGCCTGCTGGCCCAGCGCTGGGACCTGAGGAACGTAGACACCGACACGCTCATCGAAGAGCGCGCCGGCACCAGCATCGCGGAGATATTCGCCACGCGCGGCGAGCAGCACTTCCGCGACCTTGAGACGGAAATCCTCACCGAGCTGTCCGCGGAGCGGGGCGTGGTCATCAGCACCGGCGGCGGGATGCTGCTGCGCCCGGAAAACGTCGAGCTGCTGCGCGCGATGGGGCCGATTATGTGCCTGCACGCGTCGCCGGAGACAATCCTGGCGCGGACCACTGACAGCGACGAGCGCCCCCTGCTCAACAAGCCCGATCCCGCCGCGGAGGTGCGCCGCCTGCTGGCCGAACGCGAGGAGGCGTACAACCGGGCCGACTACCACATTATCACTGATGAGCTTACTCCTGAGCAGGTGACCGAGCGCGTCGCCGAGATCCTCGCGGCGGATCCGCGAGGGGTCTTCCTGACGGACACGCGGGTCGAGTTGCCCGTGGCTCTGGGTGAGGACAGCTACACCATTCACATTGACCAGAGCCTGTTGGCGGCCATCGGCACGGTTATCCCCCCCCAAGAATCCGGTCAGCAGGCTGCCGTCATCACTGACGAGAATCTGGCCGAACTCTACGCCCCAGTGGTAGTCGCCAGCCTCGGCGAGGCCGGCTGGGAGGCCCGCACCTTCACGGTGCCCGCCGGGGAGGGCAGCAAGACGCTGGCCACCGCCGGCCAGTTCTGCGAGCAGTTGGCAGAAGCGGGCCTGGACCGCAGCTCGGTGATCTTCGCGCTCGGTGGCGGGATGGTCGGCGACCTGGCGGGGTTCGTGGCTGCCGTCTATATGCGAGGGATACAGTTCGTGCAGGTGCCCACTTCGCTGCTGGCGCAGGTGGATGCCAGTGTGGGCGGCAAGGTGGCAGTGGACCTGCCCCGCGCCAAGAACCTGGTGGGAGCTTTTCACCAGCCCCGGGCCGTGATCATTGACATCCGCACGCTGGATACGCTTCCCGACGACCAGTTCCGGGCAGGTCTGGCCGAGGTCATCAAGCACGCAGCCATCGCCGATGCGGAGATGTTTGCCTACCTCGAAAGCAGCCTCGGGCAGATCATGAATCGTGACCAGGTCGCCTTGAAGTACCTGCTCGCGCGCAACTGCCAGATCAAGGCGGAGGTGGTCAGCGCCGACCCGCGCGAGCAGGGGTGGCGGGCAGTGCTCAATTTCGGCCACACTCTCGGTCACGGCCTGGAACGCGCCGCCGCCCAGTGGCAGCTTTCGCACGGGGAGGCGGTGGCTGCAGGAATGATCGCGGAAAGCCAGCTAGCAGTCGAGAAGGGGCTGGCCGAACCGACTGTGGTCGAGCGGCTCAGCCGGCTGGTGGAGCAGGCCGGTCTGCAGCCGGATTTGAGCCAGGTGGACTTCGACGGGGCCTGGGCTGCACTGTCTTCTGACAAGAAGATCCGGCAGGGGCAACTGAATCTCCCGGTGGTCCCGGAGATTGGCCAGGTTATCCTGACCGAGCAAATCCAGCTCACCGACTTGCATCAGGCGCTAGAGCGACTGTGGGCGTGAGCCGCGGGCCCACGGGACAGTGCCCCAGCCGGCCGAGGGCTGATGTCGGACGATTCGGGACAAATAGGGATGCACTGCGGGTAGCAGTCGTCCTGAAGACCGGGAGAAACTAGACGATGGGCCGCAAGCTGTCAATACGCAACACGGGGTTATGGGTATGGCTGCGCGGCTGCGCCAGCATATTGGTGGTGCTGGCGGTCGCGGCCCTGGTCTTCGTGGTAGTCGCAGTGGAGGGGCTGGGCCCCAGCGCCCATGAGGTGCTGGTGCCCGACCTGGTGGGCGAGCCGGAGGCCGACGCTATGGCAACGCTGGCCGAAGCCGAGCTGGAGGGCCACGTCACTGCCCACAACTATCACGAAGAGGTGCCCTACGGACACGTAATCAGCACCGAACCTCCGGCGCTCATGCGGGTCCGGGCCGGGCGCCGGGTGCAGATGGTTCTCAGCAGCGGGCCCCGCAAGATCAATACACCGAAAGTCATCGAACTGGCCTCGGAAGACGCCCAGAGGG
>CAYNMY010000261.1:0-4291 GCA_964398275.1 uncultured Armatimonadia bacterium
CGCGTTCGGCTGCCGCGTCGCTACGGTCGGCTCATTGTCACCCTTATCTGCTTGGTGCTCGGCGCTGCGGGGGCGGGCGTCTATGCACGAATTATGGTGGGCCGCGCCACTTTGCTTGTGATGAGTTTGGCGGCTAGCGGCGGAGCGGTGTTGGGCTACCTGGCGTTTGCCGTGCCTCGAGTATTGCTTCATTTCTTCCGCAAGCAGTGGTATCGTGTGCTCGCAAGGCACTGGGACGAGCTGTGGCGCCAGATGACCACTCGCGCGCTCCGAGACCTTGAGGACCGCGAAGGCGAGCCCGATGTATTGGTTGACCTGGGGATTGCTCACTACCTGCGTGGGGACTGTGAGCAAGCGGTCTCGTACTTAGCCCAAGCTCGGCAGGAATCGGACGCTGCCTCGAAGATCCTCAACGCCTTAGCCGCTGCGGAGGCCGGCCAGGGACACTGGGAGCGGGCAGTTGATGCCCTGGTGACGGCGGCACGGTTGGGCGACGATGACTCCCAGACTCTCTTCAACCTGGCCGTGCTACTGGCGGAAATGCCGCAGGGATCGCAATTCGAGAAAGCCCTTCACGATGCTCTGCCAGCCGAGGGTGCCAGCGCGCTAAATAACCTGGCCGTACGAGAGATTCAGTGTGGGAATCTGGCAGCAGCAGCTCAACACCTGCGAGAGGTGACCAGACAGAAGCCCTGGTATGCCCACGGCTTGGCCAACATCGGAGTAGTCGCTTTTCGTAGTAGCGACTTCCAAAGTGCAGCACTGAACCTGGCTGCCGCAGTCCAGTTGGGTGGGAACCATCCTGATTTCCTGGCTAACCTCGGAGGCGTACTGACCAGCGTCGATGATTTATCTGGCGCTGGCCGCGTGCTCCGCCTCGCCCGACGCCTGGATCCTGCTCACGGGCCGGCCACGATAAACGAGGGGTGCCTGTACTTGGCCCTCGGACGGTACGAGGACGCCGTGGACGAATTTCGCTCTGTCCACGATGCCGACGGCCTGCGAGCCATTGCCCGGCATGATGCCGCCCTGGCCTCCGCAGGTATTGGCGAATATAGGCAGGCCGAAGAGTACGAATTGCAAGCCCGGGAGGCACGGCCCGAGGACCCTGAAATTGAGACGAGCCTTGGTGCCATCTATTGGTACCTGGGCCGGCACGGCGAAGCTCGGCAGCAGTTCGAGAATGTGCTGACCCTCGACCCAGAGAGTCTCCGCGCGGCCGTCAACCTGGCCCGGGGGGAAATTGCCGCAGGTCAGCCTGGAGAAGCTGTGAAGATCCTTCGCGACCTCGGGCAACGATACGCTGACGATATGCGGGTGCTGTTTGATACCGGGGTGGCCCATCTAGTGTCGGCTGTCCGCTACAAGAAGGAGGACATGACTCGCACCGATCAGTTGCTCTTTGCCAGTGCTCTGGCTCTTTGCATTGATGCCTTCGAGAAAAACGCCACCCATAAACAAGGTATCGTGGCCGAATCGCAGTTTAACCTTGCACTCGCCTACTATCTGCGCGAAGACCTGGAACTTGCGGCTGAACAGTTTCAGATGGCCTTGAAATTGTTGCCCGGCGACGCTGATAACCTTCTGTGCGTAGGAACTGCTCTCGCCGAATACGCCCAAAGGGTTCAGAAGCAGCTTGCAACCCGTGGTGACGAGCTGGCGAGTCGGGCTGCCCAGTTATTGCGAAAAGCTCGTTCATACCTCAAGAAGGCCGCCGAGGACCCGCGCGCGCGACCTGACGTGTTGTGTAATTTGGGACTGGTTTGTCACCAGTTGGGTGACATGCAGGAAGCGATCAAAGTCCTGCGTCGATTCATACAGGTTGAACCGACGGCGGAAGCTAACAATAACCTGGCGCTGGTTTATGCAAAGCAGGGCCACGAAGTAAACCAGAGCGTTGTATTGACTCACTGGCTTCCCGAACCTCAAAGGCGGCTGCTGATGAGTAAAGCCCGGAGTCTGTTGTCAACAGCCTTGCACTACTTTTTCAGGGCCCTGAGGACCGAAAGTGCCAATCCGGTGCTGCACTGCAATATCGGCCTGTCGTATATGCTGAGGAATCGGGGGGCAGATGTTCAGCACGCGTTGGACCACTGGCAATTGATGCGACGAACCGGTGGAGAGTGGGGGGAGCGACAGTACCAGCGCCTGATGCAGGTCACCGAAAGCCAAGAGACGGCGAAGGTTCGCTTTCTTGACACCCAAATGGTCCTTCGCTCTATCGATGTTGCCGAAATGGCCTACTGTCTATCCCCGCTGATGGGGGAGATCCTTCACGCAATCGAGCCAGTCATGGATCGTGGGCAGTGGGAGCTGCATGCGACGCATCCTCAATTGAAGATTGCTTTGCGAATTCGACGAAAGTTATCGGCGCTGCAGGAACGCCTCCGCAGGTTAGGCCCATGAGTTTCTGCCGGAGCTCACTCGGCTTCGCTGCGCAAACGCTGTGCCAGTGGTTCGTAGGTCTCCTCGACACGTGCCCACTCGAGTTTAGGTTCAACGGGCGGCAGGTCAATTCCTTTTGCTTGTAGCGATGGGCGGCCTTGACTCTTTAATAGCCCCTGTGGTAGAATATAGTGGAATTGCTGGACAATTGAGGTTCGACTCAGCAGGTGGCCGGCCTGGTCCCTGAATCAGCAGGGCGAGAGCGGGGCTGGTTGGCGCTTTGCCAGGACCGGTATCGTATGGTTCACCGGAAACCGCAGCACTCGTCGCAGTCAGTTGGAGGGAGGAACCACAAATGTCGAAGCTAAGGTCGGTCTGCTGGTCGCTGCTTGGCCAAATAGGGCTAGTCAGTTTCCTCGCAATGTCGTTGTCCCCGGCCGCCGTCGGTGCCCCTGTGGTTCGTATTACCAAGCCCCCAAGCGGGCAAACGGTCTCTGGGCAGACCTGGATTGAGGTTGCCTATCGTAGCGACAGCGGCAATCCGGTCGAGGTCGTCGAGTTGTATGTAGACAAGAAACTGGCTCGGTTCTGCCGGCTGGCTGTGCCCAAGACTGAGGGCCAGCGCACCTTTTCGTGGGATTTCGTCTTTGCGGGGGGTACCACGCATACGATAACAGCTAGAGCCATTGATACCCAGGGCAGCGAGGGTACTGCCGAGATCATCGTTCGGATGCGGGGAATGACCACTGAGCAACCCGACCAGATCCCGCCGGTAGTCAACATCTATTACCCAGCCCAGGGCGCGGAGGTCAGCGGCAGCGTTGAGGTCAAGGCCAACGCCACCGACAACGTCGGCGTTACCACGGTCTTCTTTTATGTAGACGGCAAGATACATACGTGGATCTATAACACTCCTCCATACGTGGCCAGGTGGTATACCACCACCGCTGCCGACGGTCTACACGTGCTGAAGGCATGCGCGTTGGACAAGGCGGAGAACCGAGGAGATTCGGCCGAGGTGACGGTACTGGTCAGCAACCGCGTCCTGACCGCCGCGGAGGCTCCGGCCAGGACTGTCGCTCAGCCGCCGGAGGGAGTTTCCGATGCTCCCGTGGTGACGCCGCCGATCGCTGACGCACTAGCCATCGCGCCCACGCCGCCGGAGCAGATCGCCGAACAGACATTCGGTGCACCGGCAATCGCGGCGCGCCCCGTGGCAAGCCAGGCCGGGGACGTGCAGATCGTGGCCTTGCCGACAGATATGCAAGAACCTGAACCTATTCCGACACGGGTTAGCCCGCCGGCCCGCCAGGTAGCGACTCCGGCGTCAGCCCCTGCGGTGAGCGCTCCCGGATTGGTCCGGACGACGCCAACGCCTAAGCCGACACTGGTTCGGCTGCCCTCGGCAACGACCGCGAAGTCCGCCGCAACGGGCACGCAGCCAATGGCGACCGCGGGAACAGTCGCCTGGCGGTATGCGATGGCGTCGACGCTGCGCAATACCATGCCGGCTACCGTGCTCGAAATCCCGCTGACGCCCGCGGCGACTTCCCGGTCTGCTGGTGTGAGCCAGTTGGCTATGGTCCCGGGTGGCTCGGTGATGCCGTCGGCGACAGCGTATCGCGGCGAGTTTACGAGCCGCGTGACCTCGCCGTCACTGGCGGTGCAGAAACCAGCGCTGGCCCAGACGGTCTCGGCAACGACAGTGAAGGCGACTGCTGCGGCCGGCACACCGCCGGTGATAAGCGCAGGGCCGGTCGCTGTCCGGCATGCGATGGCCCCAGTAGCGCGGCATACCCTGCCGGCTACTGAGATGGCAACTAAGCCGATTGTGGCTACAATCATCAAGTCCGCCGCGCCGGCACAGGCCGGCGGGGTCATCGAGTATCGCGTGGCCATGCTGCCG
>CAYNMY010000262.1:0-4286 GCA_964398275.1 uncultured Armatimonadia bacterium
TCGGTGATGCCGACGTAGTTGCCCAGCGACTTGCTCATCTTCTGCTTGCCGTCGGTGCCGACGAGCAGCGGCCAGGTGATGACCACTTGCGGCTCCAGCCCGTACGCGCGCATAATATCGCGGCCTACCAGGAAGTTGAAGAGCTGGTCGGTGCCGCCGATCTCCACGTCGGCCTCGACGGCGACCGAGTCATACCCTTGAATCAGCGGGTAGAGCAGCTCGAGCACCGTGATCGGCAGCTCATTCTTCAGCCGCAGGGCGAAGTCGTCGCGCTCGAGCATCCGCGCGACACTGTATTGCGAGGCGAGATTGAGCAGCTCGGCGGTGGTCATCTCCGAGAACCAGGAGCTGTTGTAGACGATCTCACAGCGCTCGGTGTCGAGGATATTCCCGACCTGCTCGACGTACGTGGCCGCGTTGGCCTCGATTTCCTCGTCGGTGAGTATCGGGCGCGTCTTGGTGCGGCCGGAGGGGTCGCCGATGCGGCCGGTGAAGTCGCCGATGATGAAGACGACCTGGTGGCCGAGGTCCTGGAACTGCTTGAGCCGACGCAGCGGGATACTGTGGCCCAAGTGCAGATCCGGCGCGCTGGGGTCGGCGCCGTACTTGATACGCAGCGGCTGCCCCCGTTCGAGCTTCTCCACGAGCTGCTCGGCGGTGACCAGGTGAATGCAGTTGGCGGTTAGCAGGTCAAGTTGTTCTTCGGGCGTCATAAGTTACTCCTCGTCCGTTTCGTGCGACGATAGTCGCGACAGGAATGTCGCTCCTACGACACAGGCCCCTGCGAAAATGTTATTGTGTGGGCGGTCCTGCGCTGTCGGAGGGGCCGCGTCGAGCGCAGCGAGGCCGGCCCGAAGGGCACTAGCAGCAGAAGCCCAGATAGGGCACCCAGCCCGATCCCAACGCTGGTGTGATAGCTTCAACGCTTCGCCGTGCGCGGCCGCCCGATGCGGCAACCGCCTATTCTGCCGCTGCCGCCTCTGCATTGATGGTGATTCGTATCTTCTTGCCACACTCGGGGCAGGTGATAGTGAAGCTCATCTCGCCCTCGCCGATGACGGTTGCGGGAGCCTCGATTACCAGGGGCGGCGGCAGAGATACCACCACCTCGCCGGGCGGCGTCTCCGCCGGCGGGGCTTCAGCCGGTGGTGCTTCGACGGCTGGTGTTACCGCCGGTGGTGTTACCGCGGGCGGGACCTCGCCCAGGACTATCTTGGTGATGAAGTTATCGGGCGAGAAATCCGTACCCGCCAGCGGGAAGGCATGCACGGCGGGCCGCCCCTCGATGCTGACCTCGCTGGCGTGGATCAGCCAGGTCGGCTTGCCCACGATGGTCGCGCCGGCCTTGGTTATCAGGGTGATTTGCTGAATCTTCCAGCGCGGGTCCTGCTCGGTGCCCTCATTGGCCCAGTCGGCCTCCAGGACCGCCAGGTCGGCTGCCTTGACGGTTTCCGACTTCTCCTCGGTACGGACGGTAAACTCCCCGCCCTCGCCGAGCAGCGTGCCGATTCCCGAGCCGGGCACGACACCGAGCTCCGCGATGCGAATCACGCCGGTCAAGACCTGCCCGCCGCGCAGGTACACGGTGCCCTTGAGCGGCTCGGCACCTTCCTGGGCAAAGGCGGCACTGCCGATTACCAGAGTGCTGATCAGAATTACCAACGTCAGGGTCGTACGAATTCTCACGTCTCCCACCGTCCTTTCAAAGATGACTGAGTAGGCGCTACTTGCTGGTCAGACTATCTGTTATGCGCACGGATGCGCAAGGTTTCTATGAACGCCTCGATGCGCAGTTTGTTGCGGGCGTCGAGCGGCGCGGGCCGCTCGCCCTGGATGGTCAGCACCGGGCAGTTCACCCGTTGCCTGATTAGTACGTCCTCGATCTCCCGGAAGCAGAAGGTCTGCGTATAGTGAATTATCCCGTCCAGACGTCTTTGCGCCACCTGGCGATTGATATCCTCGATGCGCCCGAAGACATCGTATGGATAAGTATAGCGCTGGTACTGCGTGAGCAGGTCCTCTTCCAGCCCGTCAATCATCGTAAACTGGCGCTGGACCTCGTTGTAGACGACCTGAGTGTCCCGGCTCTCAATGAACTCGTACAGGTCCGTTATGATCGGCGGGACGCCAATATAGCCCAGTCGCAGCGCCGCGTTCCGGGCCGGCCGCTGCTGCGCTTCCTTATAGAACTGCTGCGCCTGCTGGTAGAAGACCGCAGCGTCGCGGTTGAAGTCGGAGCAGCAGACTTGCCAGTAATGATTCTCCGTGCCGCTGACTTTTCCTTCCTGCCACGTCAATTTATCTATCGCACTCACCAGTTCGCGGATGGGCTTAAGCTCGGCGCGCACCTCTTCCGCCTGCTGCCAGTCTACGCCGAAGCGGTCCATAAAGCGCAGCATCTGCTGCTCGAGCAGCACGCGGTCGCGATCGTAGGGATAGGCGAACGGGATAATCTCGACGCCGGCGGCCTCCAGAGTTTCCATCAGGGCGTGGGTCTGCGAGCAGTCGCCCTGGGTGACCGCAACAACTCGGCCGATGCCCGAGCGCAGCGCAGTTGTGTAGATGCCCTTGATCCAGCCGCAGGCGCTACGGGGATAGCCGGCGAGCTCCGCCTCCCGGACCAGCCCCTCGGGGTCAGGATCGGTGATGAAGACGTTGTTGAGGTCCACGGGCACCTCGCCCGCGGCCAGGATGACCTCAACCGGAATTGTCGTGGTCAGGCCCACCTCACCCATCAGCACTGCCTCATTCAGCGAATGCCCACAACTCTGTGGCACTGCGGGATGATGCGCACGTCGTCCAGAAACGTGGTCGCCATCGCCTGCCATTTCAGCAGAACGGTCGCCGCGGGCGGATTACAGGCCTGCGCGATAGGAGTAACCGGCTGGAGGATCAAGGGCACCGAGCGGGTGACGTTGCTCATAATCCCCCAGGCGTCCAGCAGCTCATCTTCAGGAGTGCGGTCGCTCACCACCATCTTGATGAAGCAGGCCTGGCGCCGAGCGATGTTGAGAAACTCGCCAAAGCGCGAAGGCGGCACCGGATGCGCCAGGCTCGAAGGCAGCTTCCAGTCCATTGCGATCCAGTCTATTTCCGATATGACCTGCTGCAGAGCCTGAGGCAGGTGTCCCGCGGTCTCGAGGTATATGCGCTGGCCGACGTCGCGCAGGCCCGCTGCCAGCCAGGTCAAGTAGCCCGGGTACAGCAGCGGCTCGCCGCCGGTCAGCGCGATCGAATGCTGTGCGTGAGTGTCCGCGCTCACCAGCCGTTCGACGATTACCACCAGCTCGTCCACCGACAGGGGATTGTCGCGCTGGACAAACTCCCCGCTGCCCGGTCTCTCTTCGACCATGCACGGCCCATCGGTACTGCGGGCCTGGGGCGTGTCGCAGTACACGCAGTCCAGGTCGCAGCCGCGGAAGCGAATGAACAGTTGCCGGACGCCGACCAGCAGTCCCTCGCCCTGGGCGGAGGTGAAAACCTCGTAGATAGGTGCGGTGGGCTGGGTCAGGCGGTCCTGGCGCAATCAGGGCACCCCCCGGACCTTGCACCGGGCGGCCTGGCAGGATTGCAACTCGGCGACATAACCCGCCATTATCTGCTGGGCCAACTCCGCAGGCGACACACCCAGCTCGGCCAGACCTACGGCCGGGACCGGCGCGCCGCTGGGGTCAATGTTGATGCCCAGATGGACAAGCGTTGAGACCGGCGACGAGGTGGCGATAGAGACCGACAGCTTGCGCTGGCCCACGTACAGGTCGTCGCCGTCCCGGCGCACCGGGACGGTTTGCCGGCCATTGAGTATCTCGGCGGCCAGGCACACCAGCAGGTGCTGGCGCAGGACTGTCTCGGACAGGTCGGTGTCAAAGTGCTCGACAACAAAGTGGAGCATCTCGGCAGCGGTGATGCCTACGCCGCGCCGCACATCTTCGAGGTCTACCAGGTGCTCTACGGGCACCTCGCAGGGTCCGGTGAACGCCACTATGGCATCACCGCGGAGGGCGGCTGTCTCACCAATCCAGTGAGAACGCAACTCGCGGCCGGTGTAAATGATCTCCTCGTCCAACCAGCGCCACTGCATAAGCCGCCATCCGCTCGCGTGTTAACTGATTACCTGGAGCTTAATCATATTGGTCGTGCCGGGCATGCCGACGGGGGTGCCTGCGGTTATGATCATAACATCGCCGGAGCTTGCGACGCCCAGGTCGCGCGCGCGCTGCTCGACTTCGGCGATCATTTCGTCGGTGTTCGCGGCGGCTGCGATCAGTATGGGCTGGACACCCCAG
>CAYNMY010000263.1:0-4279 GCA_964398275.1 uncultured Armatimonadia bacterium
CGGCGGGCGGTGACCACCACTGGCTGGTCCGTGCTGATGATCGCGAGACCCTCGCCGGTTAAGCCGGTAAGGTAGCGCAGATTGGTCTCCGACGTGACCAGGAAAGCGTCGAGTTCGTTCTCATTGGTCCACTCACTCAGGCTGGTGCGACGGCTGGGGTAGGGACTCAACTCGACTCCTCCTCGACGATATTGCGGGCGGCGTGCAGGGCGAGGACATAGCCCATTGCGCCGAATCCGGTGATCTGCCCGCGGCAGACCGGCGCGGTCAGCGAGCGGCGGCGGAACTGCTCGCGGGCGTGGACGTTGGTCAGGTGCACCTCAATCGCGGGCAGGCCGACCGCGGCGAGAGCATCGCGGATGGCGACAGAGGTATGGGTGTAGGCGGCGGGGTTGATGACGATGGCGTTGGCCCATCCCAACGCCTGCTGGATCGCCTCGACTAACTCACCTTCGTGGTTGGACTGAATGATCTTGACCTCGATGTCCAGCTTCTCGGCTGCCTCGGTGATCATCTGGTCAATCTGCGCGAGCGTCTGCGTGCCGTAGGTATCCGGCTCGCGCTGGCCCAGCATATTCAGGTTAGGCCCGTGGACTACCAGTATTCTCATTTATTGCCTCCTGTAACCAGTGAAAGAGCCGCCGGTGGCGGCGGCGCTGTGCCGTGTCGGAGCATATAGCGCACCACGTACATATCGTCTTCTTCCCAATCCAGCGGCATAGACCAACTGTCCTCGACAGAAAGCCCGGCCGCCAGCAGCGCCTGGCCGCGGTCGCTCATCTGCTCAGCCTGCGCCGGTTCGCCTGCCGCTGCCAGCAGCCCTGCCAGGTTAACGCAGCCGCGCCCCCCAACCAACTGCATCAATGGCACGTCAATAGACCCTTTATCGCCCAACTCACAAAGCTGCGCTAACACGCGCCGCGCGGCCGCAGGCCGTTCCACAGATACATATAGCTCCCCCGCCCGCATAAGCCCTATCGGCTGGCCCAGCGCCACTAGCCGTTCCGCTGTCTCAGCGGCCAGGAGTCGCAGGTCCTGATGCTGGGCCTGGTCCCACTGGCCGAAGAGCTTCAGTATCTCCCGGCGCAGCGGCACTTGCTCGAAGTAGGTCTTCAGCACCTTGGCGGCCAGGCCGAGCGCGAAGCTTGCCTCAGGGATGTCGCCTTCCCCCAGGGCATGCACGCCAACAGCGTACCAGGCGTAGGCATAGCCTGGCTCGGCCATCTCCTCAATTGCTGCGTACTTTCGCACCGGCGTGAAATACATTTCGGTGACCCGCCGGTAGCTGGTCAGCGCGCCTTGGGTATCTCCGCGCCTCTTCTGCAACTGGGCCAGAGTTATCCAGCCATTGTCGTAGTTGGGGTAGACGGCCACGGCCTGCTGGGCTGAGGCGATTGCCGCCGGCAAATCGTCCCGCTCGGCGTAGAGGTGAGCCAGCCGCCGATGTTGGCTCGGCTTTGTCGGGGCAAGGGCAATGGCTTGCCTCTGGGCGATAATTGCCCGATCGAGCGCGGTGATTCCGCTCACCGGTTTCTGCTCCGCCAGGAAGTCAGCCAGCTCCTCGTACAGGCTCGCGTTCAGAGGGTCCAGCGCAATGGCCCGACGGATCTGGGCAACGGCAGCGCTGGGCATCCCCCTGTAGCTGAGGACCTGGGCATGCCCGGCCAGCGCCTGGCTGCGCAGCCCCAGGGCCAGCAGCCCGATTGCAACCGCCAGCGCCAGCACTCCAGCGCAGCGCGCCATCGTAAGCCCCAGGGAGGTGACCATCTCTTCCTGCGGCGCTTGCTCCCGAGCCGTGGCCAGGCCGACCAGCGCCCACAGCGTGATGCCCACCGCCGGGACATACCAGGAGTAGTCCACCAGGTTGTGCACCCAAAAGCCGATGAAGGCGGCCAGCGCCGCAGCGGCGAGCGCGCGCAGCGCCGGCGGCGCGCGGCGCAACTGTGTGCCCAGGCTTAGGATGATAGCAGCGATTGCCACCACCAACAGCACCAGGGAGAGGATTCCTGTCTCCGCGGCGATCTGGAGGAAGGTCTGGTGCGCGGTGCGCGTAAACCCGGCGATGGCGAAGCGCGGGTGGGCGTACTCGTAGCTGCCTGGGCCGAAGCCGAGTAGGGGCCGCTGCTTGATCATATCAACGGTGCCCAGCCAGGTATAGTAACGGAAGGCCGCCGAGCGCCGCTGGGTGGTAAAGGCGCTGAGGATACGCACGCGGATCGTCGGCACCACCAGGGCGACGATCAACCCAGCCAGGACAACGCCGATGGCCAGCCGCCGGGTTCGCCGGGCCAGGCTGGTGCCTGGGCGTGGCAGTGTGAAGGCCAGCACGATAACCACCGCCACGGTGGCAATCATCCCGCCCTTGGAGCCGGTCAGCAGTAAGGCCGCCGCCATAAGCAGTGCCGCGAAGCTCGCGCCGAGCGCCGCGAGCCGGCTGTTACCGGATTCGGTATTGCCGCGGGTCCACCAGACGACTGCCAGCGCCACGGGCAGAGCCAACAGCAAGTACCCGGCGAGCAGGTTAGGGTTGAAGAAGGGCCCATAGATCCGCCAGGTCACCTGCCCGGAGGCGACGAGCGTCCGCGTGTACTCGTTCAATCCCGTGACCGCTGCGAATGTGCCCCCGGCAATAATCGCTACCCCGGCGACTTTCCCCCAGGGCCGCGTCCCCAGCATCCCCCGCGCCAGCCAGAAGACGATAAAGTAGCTGGAGAGCTGGGCCAGGGCCAGGAGGCTGGCGTGCAGGTATACGGTTCGCACGGTGCTGACCAGAGCCAACAACAGCACTCCGACCAGGGCCCCGTCCGCGAGACTACTCTGGGCCGTCCGGCGTTTGCCTGCCTGCCCGATGAGAAAGAGTATTGCGGCAGCAAACACCACCAGCGCCACCAGCATCGTCTCCTGATCGGAGAGCTTCCCCCCGATGACGGGCAGCACTGCCAGCAGCAGCACCAGTATTACCCGGGCAAGTAATTGTGCGTGTTCCGTGATTCCTGGCATCTCTGCTCATTCATCGGCGCAAGCCTCGGCGCTGCTTCGACACTGACTGCTATTTCCCGACAACCCCGGTATGCTCCTTCCTGGGCACAGTGATATCGCACCGGGATGCGGACAAGCAGGAGGCTCGCGCCTTGACAGGGAACTACCCGCTACTATAATACTACGGCGATGCTCAGAGTCAGACAATGAAAGAAGGAATGGTTTGAATGCCCCAGACCGCGCAGGAGTTGGCTATACTTGGGGGCGAGCCGGCCGTTACTATTGACACCAGCGAGCAGTGGCAGCGGCCGGTGGAAGAAGAGATGAAGCTTATCCGAGAGCTGGTGGAGGCGGGCCAGATTTCGATGTCAGGTGCTGGCCTGCCCAGGGAATTCGAAGAGCAGTTCGGCGAGTACGTGGGCGCCGAATACTGTCTGGCGCTCGACCACGGCCATACGGCGCTGGCCAGCGCCTTCTGGGCGGTAGGCTGCGGGCCGGGTGACGAGTTCATTACACCGACCATCGGCTACATCGGGGCATTCGCGGGCGCACTGCACATGGGGGCGCGGCCAGTCTTTGCGGAGCCAGACCCCGCGACGCTCCTGGTGGACCCCGACGATGTTGAGCGCCGCATAACCCCGCGTACGCGCTTCATACTGCCGATCCACATGGGCGGCAATCTGTGCAACATGGATCGCTACCTGGAGATCGGCCAGAAGTACGGCCTCGCGATAATTGAGGACGCCTCGCACTGCCACGGCGCGGAATGGGACGGTGTGAAGATTGGCAGCGTCGGTGATATTACCTGCTTCAGCATGCAGGGGGCAAACCCCGGTGGTAAGCCGGTGGCGGCGGGCGAAGGCGGCTTGTTGACGACGAACAGTCGCGAGCTTTACGAGCGGTGCCTCGTCTACGGCCACCTGCATCGCTCGGGGCTAGTCGAGGAATTGACTAACCCCGCTTACAGGATCTTCGACAGCACGGGGTTGGGCTGGAAGCTCCGCGCTCATCCTCTGGCCCTGGCCATTGCCAAGGTTTCTCTGGGCAACCTGGACTATCGCATTGCACTCAGCGACCGCTACACCGCGGAAGTATTCTCATTCCTGGAAGAAATCCCAGGTGTGCGCGTGCCCGGCACATATCCCAAAGCCAAGCCCAACTACATGTACGGAGGATTGAAGCTCGTGTACGAGCCAGACGAGATGGGCGGGCTGCCGATTGAGCGCGTCGTTGAGGCCCTGGAGGCCGAAGGCGTACCGGTTGGCCGGATTGGTCTTGGCCACGTGGAGCACCTCCGTAC
>CAYNMY010000264.1:0-4271 GCA_964398275.1 uncultured Armatimonadia bacterium
AAGCAGGTCGCAGATTATGGCGGAATAGTCATGCCTGGCTCCCAGCTGCAGGGCTTCCTCACCGTCCGAGGCCTGGTCCACCACGTAGCCCAGGTGCTCCAAGAGCATGGTCAGCAAGCGCGCCAGGCAGTCTTCGTCGTCTACGACCAGTATGCGCTGTCCCTGGTTGCTCATCTGTGTTTCACTCTCCCACTGACAATGGCTTCGTACTGCTGGATGCCTTCTTCGTCGGCCAACCGCAGACTTATCTTGACCAGCGTGCCCCGCTCCAACTCGTTGGGGAAGAGCACGCGGCCGCCGCGGCACCGCACCGTGTCGCACACCACAGATAGGCCCAGGCTCATTGTGCCTTCTTCGGTCGTGTAGGAGCCTTTCAAGAGTTGTGGCACCTCTTCGGGATTGATGCCCGGCCCGGTATCGCGGAAGCAGGTTTCAACGGCCTCGGGCAGCGGGCGAGCGGTGATGCTGAGCCGCCGCGGGCCCGGCCAGTGCTCCATCGCCTCCCAGGCGGTGGTGATGATGTTCACGAAGCTGCGTTGGATGGTGTGCGGGTTGGCGTGGACCAGGGGCAGGTTGGGCGGGACGTCCACTTCCACTTGCACCCCGGTCACCATCAGCTGCGAAGTGGTCAGCAGCATCGCCTGCTCCAGCACTTCGTTCACGTCGGTCACGAAGCTACTGTTGTGGCGACTTGCGCTGTAGATCTCCAGGCCGCGGACCACCGCCCTGCAGCGGTCCACCTGGCCCATGATTTCGGCTTGGTCCGGCTCCTGGCCCAGGGCCTGGGCCACCTGAAGGCCCAGCCGGATGATCGCCAGGGGGTTATTCAGCGAGTGGCCCACGCCAGATAGAACGTGGCGGGCGGCCGCAAATTCCTCCAGGTGCTTGATCTCCCGGCGGAAATCCCTAACATCATTGACGTCCCAGATGGATACCTGGATGGCGGTTATGCCGCCGTCTTCACGAATCGGCAAGGCGCTGAAGAGTACCGCATGCTCCTGGCCGTCGGCGCCGATAATGGTCAAGGGCACTTCAGAAACTACCTCTCCGGCCAGGACCTGCTCTTGGTAAAAGGCCATCCCTTCGGGGTTGCGGGCCTGCAACAAGTCCAGCACGTCTCTCCCGGTCAGTTCCTCTTCGCGCCCGTTCCTGAGCAGCCTCTTGGCCGCGGCGTTGACCTCCTGCACCTTCCACTGTGGATCCACGATCAGCAGGGCATATTCGGGCACCGGTTGAGTGAGCTGAACTTCAGTTGCCATTTCCGGCGTCCTCGCGTTCATGGGAGAACCGGCTCGCTGATGTTGGCTCAATGCGGTAGTCTACTCTCCGTCTGCCCTCCGTCGAAACGAGAGAGTCTACCGTTGAATATCGGCAGGGCACGCGACTGCCCTCCCCACTGTGACTTGAGCTATTCTTTACAATTCCCATCACTTATCTTTAGTATGGCCCGTTGCACGCGCTTGTAAACCTGCCGGCGCAGATCTCCTGGGTGCTGATAGTTTTGCACTGGTATTATCCTGCATTGGTAGTCTCCGCCGTCCCGACTATGCTTGACCGGCGAGTGAGTTTTGCCTATAATTGGTCTAGCCGTCGGTATCGCGAGGTCGGTCGGCTGCGGCGGAAGGAGGCCAAATAGATGAGTGACGAGTTTGATGACCAGATTCAATGGGATAATGAAGAGGAGACTGCTGAGGTGCTCGAGGTGGTCACCGGCGACGAGGGGCTAGCCGAACACCACCCCGCCAGGGCAGTACCCGCCCGGAAGCCGGGCTGGCTGCACCGCTTCGGTAATGCAGTAACTGCACGACTGGCGCGGGTAGATTTGCCCCTGTGGAATCTGCGCAACTTCGTATATGGTCTGGCCGGTATCATTGCCTTGGTCCTCATCGTGCGCAACTGGGTGGATGTCCGGCTCGACTTTGTTTTCTGGCGGTTCGATATGCCCAAGGCAATAGTCATCATCGCCGCTCTAGTGCTGGGTGCTGGGCTGATGCGGCTCGGGCAGTTCTACTGGCAGCGCCAGGCCGCCCAGCCTGACCAGCCCGAGGACCAGTAGCGGGTGTGGATAGGAGGCGCAAGCGTGGCTAACTTCAAGCAGTCAACTTATCGGCGGGTATCAACTATCGGCCTGCTGGCTGCCGTGCCTTATCTGCTGCTATCGGCTTCCCAGAGCGTGAAGCTCAAGACGGTGGTTAGCTGGGAAGGTTCGGGCCTGCGGGAGTACGTGGTCTCCTATCAGGACGGCCGGCTCAAGGAAGTCAACGAGCGACTGCGCGAACGAACCCCCGGCCGTGCCCGGCAAGCCCGGCCCCGCCGCGATGGGCCGATGTGGATGATCGCGCGCAGTTGGCGCGAGGCCAACGCCGGACACCTGGGCAATCCAGGGGAGACGGCGTTGGATATGACTGGCATAATCCAGAATCCGCTCAGCCCGTGGACCGAATACCGCTGGGTTGATAATGTGACGATATACCGGGAGACGGCTACGGACGTGGAAACCTTCGGAGCAGTGAAGGCCGCGCTGGCGTACCAACTGCAGATGCCGGGGCGGATAGTCAGGGCCACAGGTGGCGGACAGATTCGCGGCAATACCGTGACCTGGGAGCTGAGCGCCGAGCAGGATGAGCACGTGCTCGAGGCGAGCTCCCGGCGCCTACGCGGCGGCTATCTGCTGTTGGTGATCTACATCCTTGGCTTCATTGCCTTTCAGATAACGCGCTATGCCGCCCAGGCAGTTCGTAATCGGCCGCGCAAGATCTAAGATCCCGAGCTGTGTTGGCTCCGGGACTACCTAAGCAAGCGATGAGCCGTGGAGCAGGCCACGGCTCATTTGCACATGTCGAGCAACCCAGGGCGACCACCACCGGCAGACACCATTATGCTCAGGCAACAACTCCCCCCAAAATTACGGTCGGCCTCCGCCGTGGGCAGGTGGCGGCGGGTGGCGACCCCGCCTCATCGGCTGGTGGGCTGCGCCTTCCTCATGGATATGGGAATGGGCGCGGTTGGCCTGTCGGTACAGTTTGTAGGCGTAGCGCTGGGAGCCGGGCCTGGTGTGCTGGGCCTGCTCGGGGGGATAGGCGGCGGCACCTATACCCTAACGTGCCTGCTCCACAGCCGGCTGGTCAGCCGGCTGGGGCCGCGCTACACTGCTCGTGCGGCCACCCTGCTGCTGATCGCGGTCTGGCTGGTGATGGCCCGGGTCGGGAGCATCGGCCCCTTGCTGGGGCTGGTGGTGGCCAGCGGCGCGGCGATGGCTTTCTTCTGGCCCCCGACGATGGTTTGGCTGGCCAGCTTGACGTCTGGTGAGGCCCGGGGGCTGGGGCGCGCCCTGGGCTTGTTCAACATATCGTGGACCGCGGGACTGCTGATGGGTGCGGTCGTTGCCGGTGCGCTGTGGGACTGGATGCCCGGCAGTTCCTTCTACTACGCAGTCGCTGGCGCGATCGTAGTCCTGATCCTGCTGCAACTGACTCCCGGCGGCCGGGGTGGGAGTGGCGCTGGGCTGGCGGAGAGCGGCCCGCCGGACCGCGAAGCGTCCCACCCTAATAGGCAGCGCTTGCTCGTCGCCGGGCGCATCGCTGCCTTTGCCGGCTTCTTCGTCTTTGGCATAATCCGGACCCTCTTCCCTAAGCTGGGCGACGAACTGGGCTATTCGAACCAGTTGGTTGGCTGGGCGGTAGGCGCTCCCCACCTGTGCGCGATGCTGGTCTTCGCGGCCGCTCGCACCACTACGCGCTGGCACTACCGCCCCGCGAAGCTGTGGATGACGATGCCAGTTGGTGTCGCGGGTATGGTCATTGCCGCCTGCGCGCATACTCCCGTGCAGTTTCTCACCGGTTGCTTCCTGGGGGGGTTGAGCGGTGGGGTGGGGTACCTGGCCAGTCAATTCTACGGTCTGCAGGGGCCGCCTGAGCACCGGGCCGCGAGTATGGGCTACCACGAGGCGGCGGTGGGCTTGGGTATAATCCTGGGGCCGATCCTGGGCGGGCTGGTGGCGGGTTGGGCCGGTGATATCCACGCCGCCTTCGTCCTGGGGGTGGTGGTTATGCTGCTGGCCGCGGCCGCTCAACTACTGACGTGGTGGGTGATAGGAAGAGTGGCAGATAAGGGCGGATAACGGTCGAACAGAACGGTCGGCATCATGGCAGCTTTGGCGATTTCTTGATTATTGCCAGTACACTTGCCCTGGTGTTTGCGGTTGGCCTTGACATTTCGCTGTCGGAAGCAGTATCTTGTCGCCGGAGGCGGCGATGAAGCGTGACTCCCGG
>CAYNMY010000265.1:0-4247 GCA_964398275.1 uncultured Armatimonadia bacterium
CGGCGCCGATTCCGCTCTCCGCCACGTGCCTGACCAGCGCGGGCTTGAGGCCTGAGAAGCTGAAGTCAAGACTGCCCTCGATCTGGGGCCGGGGGAAGGCTATGGCGGCGGGATCGCCGCCGTCTGCCGCCTTCTCAATAGCCGGCCCGCCCGGATAACCCAGTTCCAGGAGCCGCGCCCCCTTGTCAAGTGCCTCGCCAGCGGCGTCGTCCCGCGTCTCGCCGAGCAGCTCGTAATCCCCGAAATCGTGCATCAGGACAAGGCTGGTATGGCCGCCGGAGGCCAGTAGGCAGAGCGTAGGGAAAAGGTCCTGCGCCGGGGGGTGCTGGCCGGATGGAGCGATGAAGTTGGACATCACGTGGGCCTCGAGGTGGTTGACACCAACTAGCGGTATGCCGCAGGAGACGGCGAGGCCCTTGCCTGCACTGACGCCCACCAGCAGCGAGCCGATCAGGCCCGGTCCCTGAGTCACGGCAATCAGGCCAATATCGTCCAGAGATACCTGCGCTTGCGCCAGAGCACGGTCAACAACCACCGTGATGACCTCGGTGTGCCGGCGCGAGGCCACCTCCGGCACTACTCCGCCGCAGACCGCGGGCAGGGCGTCCGGGGTGGCTACAACATTGGACACGATCTGCCGCCCGCCCGCCACGACTGCGGCAGCGGTCTCGTCGCAGGATGTCTCGATACCCAACGTCAGGCTGTCAGATGATGGCTGCCACGACATAATATTGGCTTTCGTGTTATGGCTGGCCGGCCGCGATGTGCAATAGGGGCTGGGCCTTGTGTGTGCAGATGGCTATTTCGTGCCGGAGGGGATGTGTCCCTTCCAACAGGCCGGCCCGAAAGGGCGATTGGGGCAAGAATCGAGAAACTTTTGGGCCGGTCATACGGTCATAGGCGAAGGTGTCACGGTCAATATCCGCGCGGGGCCCCGGGTCTTCCCAAGAGGTATTGCTGAGGGCACTGGAGAACATAAATAGGAGATGCCGAGGAGTGGTCGGATGAGCAAAGCGCCGAACAGGCGGCGCAAGGCAGTGCCGCCGGAATACAAAGTGTGGGCGGTTGTGGTAGTGCTGCTCCTGGTGGTGGCGGTTGGTGGGCACTGGGCGCTAGCGCAGGATGAGAATGCCGGAACCGGTCAAGCCGACCTGGCGCGCGTCGGCGACGAATCACCGGCGGTCGGCGAACAGGAGGCGGCGCCGCCTGCAAATCCAATAAGGCGGGTGGCGCAAAAGGCGCTGCGCGGCGATTTCGGCAAGCTGAAGCCCTGGCAGCATAAGGCCTACAAGTACGCACTGGCCCAGGATGTAACAGTCAGCGGGCGGGCGTGGGTGACTACCTACGGCCCATGGGCGGGCTTTGCGCGGGGCGAGGGATGTGCCTACGGCTACGGCTGCAGCGAATCTACTGCTGCGGCCAATGCCATCCCCGGCCATTACTACGTGCTCGTGGAGTTGCCCAAGGGCTGGGAGGTCCGGCGTATCGAGGACCGGGGCGCGGCATGGAACGACCGCATAGCCCGGCGCAAAGGGACCGAGCTGTGGATTGACCGCTGGGTGGTAAAGAGGGACGCTACTCGCATCTGCCGCTATGCGACCATTCGCGCCTATAAGACCTGGTAACGCCCGGCTCAGAGGACAATCTCCAGCTCATAATCGTAGCGCTGGCGCCTTGCTGAATTTGCTGCGGACGGCGTATGGGGCGGAATAATGAGGAGAGTTCTCGGACCTGTTCGCCAACTTCTGCGTAGAAGCGGCACCGCCCTGCTTCGGGTGGTTGGGGCAGTACTGCGCAGCTGTGTGCGGGGGCCCTGGGCTTTGGCCTCATGGGTGAAGCGATCTCGCGCCCGTGTCCATACCACGGCCAATCAAGCCACTCCCAATGAACCTACTCGTTATCATGGGCGCAGCATGTTTGCAAGCATTGTTCGATGGTTCTTCGGGTTACTTATCGTTTTCGCCCTTGGCTTCTACACGAACGTTAGGTTTGCAGAATGGCAGGCTGCCAGAGAGCAGAGCGCTGTCCTGCAACAACTGGGGCACATTGCGTATGTTCGTAAGGGAGACATTTGGTTGTGCCGTGCGGATGGCAGCCATCATCGGCTTCTAGTCGCTGGTGCCCAGTGTCGAGGGCTGGCGTGGAGTCCTGATGGTGCACAGCTTGCGTTTGTCCGTTCGATGGGCACGGGGGAAGAAAGTACAGTGGCACTGTACGTCGCGGACCTGGAGGCGGGCGAGCTGCTCAAGTGCACCGATGATATTCCGGGGACAGCCACGTGGTCGGACATCGTCTGCGCAGGGCGCTGGGGAACTTTGACTGCCATAGCATTTGATTATGAACAGATTCATAAGTCTGCGGTATACGCGCCTTGTTTAGCTCGTGTTTCAATGGGGGAGTATCATGTCAAACGCGTCCGGATTCTTCCGCGCTGCTATTGCCCGGGGCTTGATGCTACGGGGGAACTATACGCGATCCGGAACGACACCGATCCTTGGAGAACATCGATCATTGGCGGTGGGGACGGGTATTACCTTGATGCCAGAGACGAAATAATAGCGAGCGACCAGACGGAGGAACTAGATGGAGGATACGGCATATGCACTATTGTGCTATCACCGCGTGCTGACGAAATAGTGTTCAGGGTGGGGCGGACTGGTGCGGGGCAGTTGTGGACAGTCGAGGTGGACCTTGGTTTTGCCGTGGGCGCTCCGAAGAAGCTGTGCGATCTCGAGAATATTGTGGAAATCGGTTGGCATCCATGGGGGACCCACCTTCTCTTGCGTCAGGAAAGTCACGCAAGCTATCACGCCGCACTGCCGTCAACTGAGGGACTCATACTTCTGGAGCGTGCGACGGGCCTATTCCGCCAATTGCTTACCAAGCCTCGGGATGGGTATTGGCACTTCTCTCGTCAGTGCTGGTCGGAGGACGGACAGTGGTTATTGCTCACGCGTGCGCAGTATGAGCAGACCGAAGAAGGATGGACCATTCTTGAGCCCATGTTCTTGAATGTGCAGACCAATGAGCGGATCAGTCTTTCTCTTCCGCTTGTTGATGACCCTCGGCTACACCTTCAGCCAACTGCAACTTCTATCCCCGGTAAGGCCCAATGGCGCTTTGATTCATCTGGTCTTCTCTCGGAAGGCAAGAGAGTTTCCGACGGCGAGGAACTCTCGGAGGGGAACTGATACCAGCGCTTGAGTGGGTCCTGAACAACAATGGTGGCATAGCGGCAGATGTAGGCATGCTCCGCGCCGACAAGACCTGGTAACGCCCGGCTCAGAGGACAATCTCCAGCTCATAACCGTAGCGCTGGCGCCATTTTTCCCACAGTTCGAGCAGTTCCCGGCGTCGTTTGACCTCGTCCAGATCATCTATCGTTACCTCGCAAGCGTCTTCGCCAGTGTCGCGGTAGTAGCCGGTGTGGATGCGGACTTGCGAAAAGCCGACCTTTTCGTAAAGGCGCGCCGCGGCCCGGTTGTTGACACGGTACTCCAGAGTTGCGTGTCGGGTATGGTTATCGGCCAGATGAAGCAGCAGCGCCAGCAGTATGCCCTCGCCCAGGCCGTGGCGTCGGGACAGCTCATCAACAGCCAGGGTGGAGATGTGGCAGGTATCCAGAAACCATCGCCCGCCGATGTAAGCCCTCACCTCGTCCCCTTCTGTTACGACCAGATAGAGGTGCCTACGCGTGTCGGTGATCTCGCCACGCAAGGCCCACTCCGACCAGGGCGTGGGGAAGCTGGCCCGTTCGATTTGCATTATGGCGGGCAGATCGCATTCCCCGGCCCGGCGGATGGTCAATTGGGGCTGGTTTGCGGGCACAGAGCGGGTCATCTCAGAGTCCCAGGTCTACGCCGTGCATGCGCTCGGCCTGTGAGACCAGCACGTAATGGGGGCGGAGCGTGAAATAGCTGTCCGGTGGAGCCTGGGCCATGCTATCTGCCCCAATCCGGGCAATCGTGCTTGCGCTGGGGCTGTCCGCACCAAGGGCGACCACCTCGGCGAACTCGGCCAAGTCTTCGGAGAGCGCCGGCTCGGCGAGCAGCGCATTGCCGGTGACAATCGGGCGGCCTCCGCGCGCGAGGGCGGCGCAAGCAGCGGGTGCGTCGGCCACGTCAACCAGGCTCGTCTCCTCCCGCTGCTGGGGCCAGGGGCCAGCGGCCCGGGCGAACGCCGTCAAGTATAGCTTGCCGCGGCGAGCCGGTTGGAGGACGGCGATGACAGTGCGCGGGCCAGCGTCT
>CAYNMY010000266.1:0-4244 GCA_964398275.1 uncultured Armatimonadia bacterium
AGCGCAGCGGTATGTACACATCGTCAACGACGAAACCCCAGTACCGGGCACCCAATACTGCCAGCAGCCCCGCCGCCAGGCCCACGGCTCCCCAGCGAACTCGGTTGGTGCTTGCTCTGCTTTCGGAGGACAGCTGTGAACTCATCGGCGAGATTCTCCGCGAAGGACAGCTAAGCTCAGGTCACCGGCGCGGGTTCTTCTGCTGCCTGCTCGGCACGACGTTCGAGGCGCTCGACGTGCTCGTAGAGCTCCGCGCGCTCACTCTCTTCGATGTCGGCACACCGGACCGCTACCACCGCGGCCAACCAGAATAGCAGCCCACTGGGGGCCATATATAGGGCGCTGCCCACGGCCAGTCGAGCCACCGTGGAGACGATTATCCCAATGCACCCGGCGATGAGCGAGCGCGCCCCCGCCGTCTGCGCCCGCGCGAAACTCACCAGGGCCATTTTCACCGTCGTGTACAGCAGCCAAATGAATAACGCAAATCCGGGCAGGCCCAACTCGCGCAAGGCGCGGCCATATTCGCTTTCCACCATGCCCCCGGCAGTGCTCCTGACTCGTACCGATTGGCTTGTGACCATACCCAAACCCCGCCCCACTCCCACGCCCGTTGCCACTCCGACCCCTAGCGGCCGTTCCAGGGCCGAGCGCATGCCCTGGCGCAACGGGCCAAGGGAACGCGACATGACCACCCAATAGTTCACCATCTTGGGATTGTAGCGAGCCTCGAAGGCCCCCCCAGCATAAGTGTTCAAGACAACCACCGCCAGGACCCCGACGACAATGCTTCCGACGAGCAACTGCGGGCGGCGCACCAGCACCAGCAAGCTCATTCCCCCGACGACCAGGCCAAGCAGAGGTGCCCGGCTGCCGCTGGTCGCTAGCCCTACCAGGCATAGTGCTGCCACCGCCACCAGCAGTACCTTCAGCCACTGCTTACCCCTGACGTACATCACCGCACCAATGCACGCTATTGCGGACAACGACATCGCATCGCCGAAGGAGCCCGGCCCCACAAACGTGGATACCGCCCGCACACCTTCGCCCCAACTGAAGCGATTGTAATAACTGAATCCGTCGCTCAGAGCATACAGGTGACCGAATCCTACGTTGTACTGGTAGATGCCGTAGATACCCGTACCCAACGCCAGGACCATAATCACGAAGAATATGCGCTCAATATGCGCCCGCTTCTGAATGTACTCATACCCGAGAAGAGCTACGCCCAGCCAGATAACCCACGACCTCAAGCCCGCCAGGGCGACCAGGTAACTCCCCGTTTCCGTGTTGAACATCTCCGCGATACAATACAGGGTGAACACAAAGGCCGGCAGGATGATCGGCAGCCGCAGCG
Source organism: uncultured Armatimonadia bacterium (assembly GCA_964398275.1). Taxonomy (GTDB): domain Bacteria; phylum Armatimonadota; class Zipacnadia; order Zipacnadales; family Zipacnadaceae; genus JALGTD01. The sequence continues at coordinate 1,358 of CAYNMY010000266.1, forward strand.
CTGACCATTTCCCCTCCGTCAGCCCCATCCACATCCAGTGGGCCAGGCCCGCCATCAGCAGGATATCCTTAGCCAGCAGGCTCGCTGGACTGACCACCAGACTCTTGGCAAACCCGTCCATAAACGCCACCGCGATCAACGCCAGCAGCGCGACCTCCAGCGAAGCCAGTGCCCCTATGATCACAGCCAGTCCCACCAGCCCGAGGATGATCTCCAGAGCTCGCCCCTGCGACATCGGCCCGGCCGCCACGGCCGCAATAACGATGCCCATTATGCCGGCTAGCCCCAGCACCATTGTCGCCGGTAGCCTACGCCGTCGCATTCGCTCGTCCTCGCTCGTTATTCGCGGTATTGCTCGACATTGCGTCTCGCCTTTCGGTATGTCCTTACGCCCTGTATCTTGCCCCTGGTAGAGGCGAGGAACTGTCGCGTCGCCGCCCCCGGTCCCTGCCCAAGTCTCATCAGGTACTTGAGCAGACCATATCTATTGCCCATGCCCACCGCCAGCGCGTAGCCCAAAAAAACGAGCCGCCGCACCGGCGAAAAATGCTTTAGCATACAGTATACCCAATTATGGCTGTCACAGTACACCAATTGCGGGTCGTCAAGCTCTCGTGTGGACTCTCCGAAGCGCTGAGCCGGGTAGTGATCCACCACCGCATGCGGGTCGTAAACCAGCCGAAAGCCCTGGCCGGTGACCTGTAGCGAGGCTTCTGTGTCGTTAAGGCACGACGACCCTCCCGCCAGGCGCTCGTCAAAATCGGCCAGCAGCGCCCGTCGAAAGCTCATGTTCGCCCCTTTGAGATGGTCCACATTGACCGGCTGCTCGACCGTCGCACAGTGGTGATTGCCGATGACCCGCCCCCACCACGTGATCTTGCCCACCACCCGCGATACCGCCGGGAACTCCTGCTCACCGTGGTGCACCACATCTCGCCCGCCGACACCGCCCACCCGGGCGTCCACGTAGTGGATCGCCACCCGCTCCAGCCACGCCGTGCGCGGCACGCAGTCATCATCAATGAAACAAGCAACATCTCCGCTCGCGGCATGCAGGCCGCAGTTCATCGCCTCGATCTGACCGGGCTTGGTGGCCAGGACCATCCGTACCCGCTCGCCCAGGTCATTTGCGCCACACCACTGCTTTAGCACTTCCTGGCTGGTGGTGTCCTCGTCGCGCAGCACCACAATGACTTCCTCGGGCAGACGCGTCCCTTTCTGCACTCCCTCCAGACACCGCACCAGCTCATCAGCCCGACGATAGCTGGGAATCAGCACCGAAAATGTCAGTTTGTCACTGGCCTTCGCCATCTTATCGTCGCCGGGGTCACGCATTCTCGGCCTTGCTCAAGACGTTCTGCAAGAACTTTCCGGTGTACGAGCTTTCGCACGCCATGACCTCTTCCGGTGTGCCCGCGACTACAATCTGTCCGCCCTCCGCGCCGCCCTCGGGGCCCAAATCAATTACATAATCCGCCGTCTTTATTACGTCCAGGTTATGTTCGATGATCACGACCGTATTGCCGGCGTCCACCAGGCTCTGGAGTACTTCCAGAAGCTTCTCAATGTCGGCAAAGTGCAGACCAGTAGTCGGCTCGTCCAGCAGATATATGGTGTCGCCGCTGCCCACTCGCGCCAACTCGCGGGCCAGCTTCACTCGTTGGGCCTCGCCACCCGACAGCGTCGGCGCTGGTTGTCCCAGCTTGATGTAATCCAGCCCCACGTCACAAAGCGTGCCCAGAATTCGCTCAATCTTCGGAACATTGCCGAAGTGCTCCCGAGCTTCGGCGGTGGTCATTTCCAGGACCTCCGCGATATTCTTCCCCTTGTAGCGTATTTCCAGCGTTTCGCGATTGTACCGCGCCCCGCCGCACACCTCGCAGGGCACGTACACATCGGCCAGGAAGTGCATCTCGACCCGACGGGTACCGTCGCCGCCGCACGCCTCGCAGCGTCCGCCCGCCACATTGAAGCTAAACCGTCCCGCCGAGTAGCCCCGCATCCGCGCCTGCCGAGTCTGCGCGTAAAGCTCGCGGATGAGGCCGAAGACGCGCACGTAAGTAGCCGGATTGGAGCGAGGAGTCCGGCCGATCGGACTCTGGTCAATGTTGACCACGTTCGCAAGCTCGCCGGTGCCCTCGATCCCATCGTGCTGCCCCGGCCTATGCTTCGCGCGGTGCAGCTTCCGGCGCAGCGCCGGATACAGAGTGTCGTTTATCAGCGTACTCTTACCCGACCCAGACACCCCGGTGACGCAGACTATCAGCCCCAGGGGAATCATCACGTCAATGCTCTTAAGATTGTGCTGGCGCGCCCCTCGAATCTTCAGCGCCCGGTCTCCCAGCGCGCGCCGATGCTCAGGCACCGGAACCTCGCGGACCCCGGCCAGGTATTGCCCGGTGAGCGAGTTGCCCTCCTTCTTCAACTTCGCAACGCTGCCGGCATAGACGATCTCGCCGCCCTCAGTGCCCGCTCCCGGGCCGAATTCCGCCACATAGTCGGCGCTGAGAATCGTCGCCGGATCGTGCTCCACCACGATTACGGTGTTACCCAGGTCGCGCAGCTCAAACAGCACGTCCAGGAGCCGCTTCTGATCGCGGGCATGCAAGCCGATACTCGGTTCGTCCAGGATATACATCACCCCCGATAGCCCGCTGCCAATCTGCGTGGCCAGGCGAATCCGCTGTGCTTCCCCGCCCGATAGCGTAGGTGCGGCCCGATCGAGCGTAAGATAGCCCACTCCCACCTGCTTCATAAACCGCAGCCGCGCCAGAATCTCCCTTATCAACTCGTCGGCGATGAGCTTGTCGCTGCCCGAGAACGAGAGCTGCTCGAAGAACTCCAGTGCATCTTCCACGGTTGAGGAGACGACCTCGGGAATCGTCTT
>CAYNMY010000267.1:0-4226 GCA_964398275.1 uncultured Armatimonadia bacterium
AGATGCCGATGAGGAAAAACATGGGCCCCAGGCTGATCTCCCAGAATATGTAGAACAGGAAGAAGTCCAGCGCGCAGAAAACGCCGAGCATCCCCGTCTCCAGCAGCAGGAAGAAGAACATATACTCCTTGATTCGCTCGGTGACGCGCCAGGAGTAGATTATCGAGAGCAGCGAAAGCAGCGTGGTCAGGAGGATAAGCGGCAGACTAAGCCCATCAATGCCCAGGTGGTAGTGAATGTTGAGCGACTCAATCCAGTCGGCGTATTCCCGCAGCTGCATGCCGGCTTGGCCGATCTCGAACGCCCCCAGCGCACCCAGGGACAGGACGAAAGCCACGGCGGCAAAGATCGTCGCCGTCCAGCAGATTGCCCGGTGGTGGCGGTCTTTGTCCATAAACAGGATCAAAGCCGCTCCGACCAGCGGAATGAAGACGAGCAAACTAAGTATAGGCATCAGCACAGCCCACCCTTTAACACTTGGTGAGACCTATCAGTTGTGCGATATATGATCAGCAAGCTCACCAGCCCAGCATAACTACCAGGTAAACCATTCCCGCAAGCCCCGCAGCGATAACGGCAAAGCCCGCCACATATTCCTGCACTTCACCGTGGTGCACGGCCCGGGCGCTGACCCGGCCCACAAAGCCAGTAACCCACGCCCCCACGTTTATGGCACCGTCCACGACAAAGTCATCGAACAGGCGAATCAGCGTGCTGAAGACGACCCGGGTGCCCCAACCGATGGCATTCACCAGGCCGTCAATAATGTACTGGTCGCAAATGCGGGTGACCTCGGCAAGTGCCAGCGTGCCGCGCACCACCGTAGCCTGGTAGAAATCGTCAATATAGTAGCGATTTAGCGCCGCCCGATACCACGGCGCGAGATAGCGCTTGAGCAGACGGGTGTCAAGCCAGTGCCACCGGTACACGACAATCGCTGTCAGCAGGCCAGTCAGCGCCATCAGAGTGGAGATACCGGCAACAATCCAGTTGAAGCCGTGGGCACCGTGCGCCGGCCCGTGCAAGCCGGCCACAGCCATGCTGCCGGGCATTTCCGTGCTGACGAAGCTGCTGAACAGATTCCCGCCGATGAACTGTGTTCCCACAATCCCCAGCAGCACCGTGAATGCTGCCAGAATCATCAGCGGAACGGTCATTACCGCCGGGCTTTCGTGTGCTTCTTCTGCTGCGTCACTGCGCGCCGTGCCCGCGAATGTCAGGAAGCACATTCGCCCGATGTACGCGGCGGTCATTATCGCCGCCAACTCCAGGCCCAGGAAGAATATCCAGTAGACCGGCTCGGCGAGCGAGCGGTCCCACACCGCCGCCATCATGTGATCCTTGCTCCAGAAGCCGGCCAGCGGGAAGATTCCGGCCAGCGCCAATGCCCCCACCCACATCGTCCAATAGGTCACCGGCATCCGCCTGGCCAAGCCGCCCATCTTCTTCATATTCTGCTCGCCGCCGCAGCCGTGAATGACACTGCCCGAACACATAAACAGGAGAGCCTTGAAGAAGGCATGGACAATGAGATGGAGAACTGCGGCGGCAAAGCCCACGACGCCCATGCCCAGCGCCGCCATCATGTAACCAAGCTGCGAGACCGTCGAGTAGGCCAGTACCCGTTTGATGTCGTTCTGGACGAGCCCCAGCGTAGCGGCCAGTAGGGCAGTTATCAGGCCGATTATGCCGACAACGAGCATTGCCGGCACTCCCCAGAGTACCGCACTCCCGAACGAAATGATAAACAGCGGGAACAGCCGCGCGACCATATAAACGCCGGCGGCGACCATTGTGGCAGCGTGAATGAGCGCGCTGACCGGAGTGGGACCCTCCATCGCGTCGGGCAGCCATGTGTGAAGGGGGAACTGGGCGCTCTTCCCCATCGCCCCGATAAACAGGAATGCCGCCGCCACCCCGACGACGGTGACCGGAATCAATCCTGCGCTCGCGGCGGCAAAGACCTCGGCGAAATTCAGGCTGGGCACATACTGAAACAGCATCAAGATGCCGACGGCGAAGCCGACGTCGGCCACCCGCGTGGTAATAAACGCCTTCTTAGCGGCATTAGCCGCCGACTTGCGCTCGAACCAGAAGCCGATAAGCAGGTACGAGCATAGCCCGACCAGCTCCCAGCCTATGTACAGCACCAGAAAATTGTCGGCCAGCACCAGCAGCAGCATCGAGCCGGTGAACAGCGACATATACGCGAAGAAGCGGCTGTAGCGCTTGTCACCGTGCATGTAGCCAATCGAATACACGATTATGCAACTGGCTACCACCGTGACCATCACCAGCATCACGGCGGCCAGCGCGTCTACCGCAAACCCGAAGCGCAGATTCGCCCCAACGCTGCCCAGCGGAGCCCACAGGAAGGAAGACTGTACCGGACTGGCGCCGCGCGCCAACTGCACCAGACAGCCCAGCGCCAGCGGGATTCCCGCGGCGATTCCGGCCACGCTTATCCAGCCCACCGCTTCACCCATGCGCCGCTGCAGCGCACCACCGAAAAACAGCAGCACCGCGCAGGCCACGAATGAAAAGATTGGTATTAGCCAGGCAAGTTCTAGCATAGCAGTTCGTCTTTCGGTACGACGGGCGTCTCGCCTGTCGATCAGGTGGACAGGCGGGACGCCTGTCCTACCACGGCAGCTACCACTTCAGCAGCTTGGCATCGGCAACGTCGGTCACCGCAGCCTGGCGATAGAAGCGCAGGATAATCGCCAGCCCTACCGCGGCTTCACAGGCGGCCAGCGCGATGACCATTAGGGCAAAGACCTGACCATCCAGGACCGTGTCCGGGCTCAGAAAATGGCTGAACGCCACCAGGTTGATGTTGGCCGAATTCAGCATCAACTCAATCCCGAGGAGAATGCCGATCGCATGCCGGCGCGTGATTACCGCCAGCAGCCCGAAGGAAAACAGGCAGACCGACAGTATCAGATAATGCAGCAGACCGACCGGCGGGAGGATCACTGCGCATTACCTCCTGAGACCTCAGTCTGCTGTTCAGCCGTTTCCTGTCCACTGTCCACTGCCCACTGGCCACTGTCTGTTGACTTATCTTCCCGGGCAATGATTATCGCGCCGATCAACGCCATCAGCATCACCACTGACACCAATTCAAAGGCCAGCAGGTGGCGACTGAGCAGCAATTCGCCGATGATACGCACGTTGCTGCCCGCTGGCGGTGAGACGGTGCCGCCGCCGGGCAGGTAGTGCCACTTGCTGAATATCACCGCCGCCGCGACCACAAACCAAACGATGACCGTCGCCGGCAGGCCGATGATTAGGTTGCGCGTGCCGCCCAGGATGCCGCTCTCATCACGCCGGTGCAGGAGCATTATGGCAAACAGAAGCAGAACCGCGATGCCGCCGGCGTAGACGAGTAACTGGATGCCCAGCAGCAGATGCGCCGCCATCAACCCGTACAGCCCCGCCACGCCGATCAGCGCTACCAGGAGACACAGACAGGCGTGGATTATGCGCGGGGCGAAGACGACCCCAACGGCACCGAGAAGAGTAATCCCGCCGACCAGGAAGAAGGCAAATTGGTCAAACCAGTCTGCCCAGGTCATAGCACCCGCGAGACCTCCGTCCGGCCTTCGCCGGCCGCGACCAGTTGCGCCAGGTCGCGCACCAGGCTTGCCCGGCTCGTCCCGGAGATTTCATATTCACCCGTCATGGTAAGCGCCTCAGAGGGGCAAGCCTCCACACACTGGTGACAGTAAACGCACAGCCCCATATCTATGTAAAACGACACTGGATGGCGCTCTTTTCCTTTGCCTTCGCCCTCAATGTGGATGCAGGCGACCGGGCAGGCCCGTGCGCAGCTCATACACGCAGTGCAGCGCAGCTCCCGGCCCTCTTCATCACTCTTCAGCAGGGCAAAGCCGCCGCGATAGCCCGGTCCGGGTTGCCAGTTCTCATCAGCATTGCCGTGCGGGTAGCGTTCGGTGATTTTGGGTCGCCAGAAGTTGCGGAAGGTCACAATATGCCCGACGACGATGCTCTTTGCGCCCTGCCAGATATCGCGCACGTAGCCCCACATCCCTACATCCCCCCTCCATCTATCCCCAGAGCAACGGCCAACCCGGTCACGGCAATCGCGACAAAGCCCAGCGGGACGAGGCCCTTCCAGGCAAACTCAATGAGCTGGTCAACCCGCAGACGGGGCAGCGTCCAGCGAATCCACATGGTTATCACGATGACGGCGAGCGCCTTGC
>CAYNMY010000268.1:0-4211 GCA_964398275.1 uncultured Armatimonadia bacterium
GCCTCGATCAGCTCTTCTTCGGAGACCCCCATCATCATGGCGATCTCGTTGTAGGAGGGGGGGCGGCCCTGCTGCTGGGCCAACTCCTCCCGGACCTGGCGGGCGGCGGTGCTCAGCTCCTGGATGCGGCGGGGGACGTGGATGCCCCAGGTCTGGTCGCGGAAGTAGCGCTGAATCTCGCCCCGGATGGTGGGGACGGCGAAGGTGGCGAACTTGGTGCCCCGCTCCGGATCGAAGCGGTCCACCGCATTGATGAGGCCTTCGCGGCCCACGCTCAGGATATCGTCGTACGATTCCGCACTCTCCTGGTAGGCCTTGGCGACGTGGCGCACCAGGCCCTCGTGGCGCTGTATTAGATAGTCACGCAGTGCCGCGGCGTCCGTAGCGCGCAACTCGGCGAATAACTCATTGGTTGATAGATCATCCCAGCGAGATTTCATATAAGCTACCTCGCCAGGCGCTTGGTCATAATCACTTTCGTGCCACTACCCGGGGCGCTCTGGATCTGCACCTCGTCAGCCAACTGCTTGATCAGATAGATGCCCAGCCCGCCATTCAGGGATGGTCGGTCGAGCTCGAGTTCTTCGATCTGATCCAGATCAAATCCTGCGCCGTAATCCTCTACCTCCACCTGCAGCTCATTCTCGCGGGGGATGAAGCGCAACACGATGACCGCGGGTTCGCCTGCCGCAGTGCTCTCGCCGCGCGCGTGCTCGATAACGTTGGTGCACGCTTCGGAGACAGCGACCTTGAGGTCGTCAATGTCATCCACGTTCAGTCCAACCCGCGCCCCAACCCCGGCTACCACTAAGCGGGCAACAGCGATATACCTGGGATCGCAGGGGATGTGCAGTTCAACTTTTTCTGGTGGTGTAGCTGCCATCTTACGCACCTCCGTCCTCCCGTTCCGAGCTGGCCTTTCGTGCTGCCTCCAGCACGCTGCGGGCGGCTGCCTCGCTATCATGGACGTTGAGAAGTTCTTTGGTGCCGGAAATCTCGAAGACTTTCATCACGATTCGCTCCTGGCAGACGACCGCGAGCATCCCCCCCTGTTCATAGGCCTGCTTCGCACTACCCAGTAGTAGGCCCACTGTGACACTGTCCACAAATTCGGTTTCCAGCAAGTCTATCAGGAACCACCGCTGGCCCTCGCCGAGGGCCTCCTCCAGAGCCGCTTGCAGCGGCGGAGCTGTCGCCGCATCAATCTCGCCCTGAAGGTGGAAAACGCTTAACCATTCATTCTCCAGGCAGCTTCTCATTTCCATGGTCATCATCCTTTGCGATAGCGGCTTCATTGTCACTTGGCAAACCCCGCAACCGGCGGAGGAATTCCTGGATTTTCTGTTCGCGCGGATTGTCTTTGGGCCGATAGTATTCCCGGCTGGCCAGGTCAGGTGGTAGATATGTCTGTCCCACCCAACTGTGTTGGTAGCTGTGCGGGTACAGATAGTCCTGACCGCCCCCGCCCGGCCGGACTCCGCCGGCCAGATGGGCGGGAACCTGCGCGCCGCCCTCCCGCCGCACGTCCTGGCGGGCCTCGGCTATCGCCAGGTAGGCGGAGTTGCTTTTCGGCGCGACGGCCAGATGAATGGTCGCCATCGCCAACGGTATCTGTGCCTCGGGTAGTCCTACATATTCTACTGCATCTGCGGCGGCGATGGCAACCCTCAGCGCAGTCGGGTCAGCCAGACCGATATCCTCGGCGGCCGCGATAACCAGGCGGCGGGCGATAAAGCGCGGGTCCTCGCCGGCCTCGAGCATCTTGGCCAACCAGTAGATTGCCGCATCCGGATCCGAGCCGCGCATGCTCTTGATGAACGCGGATATCGTATCGTAGTGCTCGTCGCCAGCTCGGTCATATTTCAACACGGGACGCTGCAGGGCCTCCTCGACGGCGGCGAGGGTGGTCTGGCGCACCCCGGCCTCGTCGGGCTGAGTGGTCACAACCGCCATCTCCAGCGCGTTGAGCGCAACGCGCGCGTCGCCACCGGCGTTCTCGGCCAGATGTTCGCGGACCTGGGGCGGGATATCGAGGGCCACTTCGCCCAGGCCGCGCTCGGCGTCGCTCAGGGCTCGGTCCAGCAAGGCTGCAATATCCGCGGGCGCCAGCGGCTCGAGCGTGAACAGTTGGCAGCGCGACAGCAGCGGCGAGGTGATGGTGAAATAGGGGTTTTCGGTGGTGCTGCCGATCAGGATGAATACGCCCTCCTCGACGGGCGGCAGCAGGGCGTCCTGCTGGGTCTTGGAGAGCCGGTGGATTTCGTCTACGAAGACGATGGTCCGCTGGTCGTGGAGCTTGCGGCGCTGCCGGGCCTCCTCGGCGACGCGGCGAAAGTCAGCGACTCCGGCTGAGACAGCGGAGAGCGGCTCGAAGTGGCTCCGGGTGCGGCCTGCGATGATGCGGGCCAGGGTGGTCTTACCGGTACCGGCGGGGCCGTGCAGGATAAGGGAGGGGAGTGCGTCGGCCTCGATGGCACGGCGGAGCACAGAATCAGGGCCCAGCAGATGCGGCTGCCCCACCATCTGCTCAAGCGTCTGAGGTCTCATCCGCGCTGCCAGGGGCACTGCGGCCCGATCTGAGGCCTGCTCGAACAGGTCCATAAGCATGTTACCGCGCAAGCACTCTTCCCCTGGGGAAGTCTGCTTCCGCCTTGGTCTGGCTCGCTGCGAGCGAGATATTGGAGAGATAACCGCCCCGCAGATGCCGTGTGTCGGCAAGACTTCGAACCCAATAAATAAGTGGGTGCCCTCCTGCAAGCTTTGCGTTCTCCCGGAAGGGACGTCACGCCACTCGCAGAGCCGGGCTCCCTTCAATTGGGTGTTGGCCCGAAGCTATTTCGACATCACGCACAACGCAGGGCGAGTTACCCACAGTATACCATACTCAGCTTACCGGTGCAAGACGTCGCAGGAAGACTTCAGGGGGCGCATCGCCTTCGGGGCGCTGCTCCTAAGCTCGCGTGCTGCTGTCGCCCAGGGCCGATAACCCGTATGCTTGGGCCAACTCCGGGTCAAATTCCGCCCGCCGGTTTTCACAGACCGGCCGCGGGCACAACTGGCAGCTTTCAAAGGTGACTTCGGTGGGGAATACGATGCCCGAGACCGACTTGTTGGGCAGCATCAGGCAGCTCTGCGTGAGCTTCACGCCGATCAACTTTTCGACGTCCCCGAAGATCGAGAACAGCTCGTTCTGCTGGGTTATCGGCCAATCGTCCAGCGAGCCGGGATTCATACTGGAGGTTTGGCCGAGGGCGTATTTGGTTTGCAGGCATTCCCGCAGGCACGTCCACGCCGCCCCCAGCGCCCTTTCCTTGATGATCTCCAGGCAGTAGCCCAGGAGCATATCCCCCTGGCGGCCTGCCATCTCATCCAGTTCAGCTCCGCAGGTTACAACGTAGGGGAAGACGCGCTCGACCCCATCCAGATTGATCCTCAGGACGCGACTCGTGAACTCGATCGCACCAATCTGCGTCGTGTCGTCGGTTCGGCTCTCCACGTAGCAGACCTCGTAGAGCGCTTTGGGCCGGGCGACGCGGCGGGCGGCATCGACCAGTTCCAGGGCGGCTTGCTCTATCTCGTCGTCCAGTCCGGTCAGGTGCGCTTGCCGGAGCACTTCGCCGGCATCAATACCGAAGGGAATATTGTCGAGGACTTCCATTGCTGCATCAGACCTGGTAGATTGTGTTTGCGCTATGGTCTGGCACGCACTGGTTATCCCTCCAATGCCAACAGCGCGTCCAGCACTTGCAGTCGGCCCTGGTCGCAGGTAAGGCGCTGGCCTACAACCTCGCCCGGGATGGTGCTGAGCAGCTCGCGGGCATTGGCGAGGGCCTCGCTGCTATCTCCGGCGGCGGTCAGCTGGTCCACGCGGTCGCGCAGCATGCACAGATATTCGTAGTCCTGCCTGCCTTCGATCATGGCCAACCAATACTTGCTATCGGTGACGGAGTCCGAATCAATAAACAACGGCGAGTAGATCATTCTCCGGGTCCCCAGAGGGTTCCAGGAGTTGCCGGTGCCACCGGCGTCGCCGTACGACCAGTAGCCTGTGCCGGTGGCGCCCGCTCGCCACAGGCGCCACTGGTGGCGAGCGTAGGTCTCAGTGGGCGCTGAGCCCGGGCAGAAGCTGCTGTAAAACCACAGCTCGCGCCCGCCCTGGCGCAGGTCTTCATAGAACTGTAGGACTTCGTCCCCCACGTGGAAGATCCCGC
>CAYNMY010000269.1:0-4189 GCA_964398275.1 uncultured Armatimonadia bacterium
GTGGCCGGCGTGGCGCGCAACCTGCTGGCCGGTGGGGAGGGGCTGTGGTGAACAGAAGCTCGCCCGCCGACGTTGGATCTCGCTTAGACCGTCTGTTTTACCCCGCGTTGCTACTATTGATAATCATTGCTCCTTCCCAGTTATCGTACGCAGTCCATCCCCACGAGGGCCCTTTCATCACCCCTGCTGATGTCCTGCTGGGCCTGATATTCGTGCTTTGGCTGCTGGGAGTTGCGGCCAGTCGGAGCTGGGGTAAGCTGTGGCGAGCGCCAGAGGCGGCGTGGGCGTTTCTGCTCGTGGCGATTCTGTCAATGACCATCGCGGCGGACATAAAGCTGGCCGCGCGCGAAATATTGCAGTTCGGTCTCTACTTCATCGTCGCTTATCTGCTGGTAGTAGACACGCTGCGGCGCCGGCAGCAGCTTCGTACCGTCGTTGCAGCGCTGACCGCGGTCACCGGTGTGGTTGTGTTGTGGGGGTTGGTGGATTACATTATTGAACCTGACGCGATGGACGTGGCCGCCAGCTTCGGTAATCGCAACGTCTACAGCGCCTACCTGGTGATGGTCCTGCCACTGCTGTACGGGCTGGCTATATATGCCAGCAACCGCCTCGGCAAGCTGGCGCTCTTCGTGGTGGTAGGCATCGGCGCGGTGACTATGCTTTCCGGGCCCCTGTTCTGGTGCCTGGTAGCTGTGCTGCTGGTAATGAGTATTTATCACAGCAAGTACACGGCGTTCTACTATGTCGTTGTGGCCGGGCTGATACTGGCGATTATGCCGACGGCCTTGCCGCGCAATTATGACGCCGCGATAACAGAGCTGGGTAATATCTACGAGAGCGGTGAGGTCTATAAGGTGCTCAGGCCCCGGGCGCTTGCCGACGAGGAGGAACTGCGCATCGTCAAGAAACGCTGGCTGGAGTGGCAGCCGGCGCTGATGATGCTGGCCCGCAACCCGATGTTGGGAGTGGGGATCGGCAACTACCAGTTGCGGATCGGTGAGGCGCTCTACTACGGCGAGCTGCCCAACGTCAAGAAGAGCGAGCCGGACACCAATAATCTGTACCTGGTAGTCGCAGGTAGTACCGGTCTGGCGGGGCTGGTATGCTGGATCGCCTTGTTCGGTCGGTTTGTGCGCTGGGCCGAGAAGATGTGGATATGGGCAGAAGATCGCTTCGAGGAAGGGCTGGCCGCAGGTCTGGCCGGGAGCCTCGCTGGCATCATAATAGGAAACCTTTTTACCAGTCTGAGCGTCAGAGGAACTGCAATAATCATGGTGCTGATCCTGGCACTTATCGAACTCACGGCGCGCCGGCCATGGGTAGTCCGAGCGGGGGATGATGGGTGAGTCCGATGGTGCGTGATGGGAGGCTGATGACTGTGGCGAAGTCGCTGGTGTTGCTGGTTGCCGTCTTGACCTTGCTCTTAGCCGGCGCCAGTGCCGGCCAGGCAGTTACGCTGGTCTTCGAGGGCGAGCACTACACCTGGCTCAAGCCCTCGATGCGCAAGGGCACCGATGATGGCGCGTCGCAGAAGGGTTACGTGGAGATTCCCTTGCAGCGCCCGCACGGCGAGCAAGAGGGCGAGCCCTTTGACGACGGCAGCGTGACCTTCAAGATCAACATCCCCCAGAACGGCAAGTACTGGCTGTGGGCGCGTGCCTGGTGGTACGACTCCTGTGGCAATTCGTTCTTTGTCATGGTGGACGATATGTCGCCGGAAATCCCCGCGTACATAACCAGTACGAAGAAGCGGAAATGGGGCTGGGTGCGAGGGCGCCAGTATACTCTCACCGTCGGTTACCACATCATTCGCTTCCAGAATCGCGAAGACGGTGCCAAACTGGACCAGTTCCTGCTGACCACGGCACCCGAGAAATGGGAGCCCAACCGCACGTACAGCGAAACCGCCCAGTATCTGTGGCAACCCGAGAAATGATCAGCGGCGATCCACCCATGTATTCCTGTGTAATCAGGTCAAAGCAATTCCAGACGTCTGCCTGGCTTAACGTCGCTGGGGTACTGCTCGTGGCGATGGGCAGCGGTCTGCTGGCCGCAGCGCAGATTCCGGCAGCCTCGGCGCGTCCCCCGACTGTGCCCCCTGCCTCCCAACTCACCTTCTTTGATGATGAAGTCGCCGCGCCGTATGCGGTTACCGGGATGATTACCGTTGCGGACCCGGGTGCGGTTGACCTCCAGATTATCATTGACTTGGACGAGGAGTCGGGCAGTTGCTACCAGTTGGTGGCGCGTGGGGCGACGGTTGAACTGTATGAAGTAGTGGGCCAGAGCCACAAACCCCTCGGCCACCCCGGCACGATTAAGTGGCGCACGGGCCAAGAGACCAGTTTCACGCTGCGCCGCGACCTGTGGCAGATAGCCTTCCTGTACGCTGGCCGGGTGATTGTACGGGGCTACGACTCGGAGCTGCACGGCTCTCGCGCCGGCTATCTGGCGCAGGGCTGCCAGCTCTCGGAGAGCTTCGTCCAGGTGCTCGGCGAGATGGATATGACCGACGACTTCATGCGCCCGCCCAGCGAACACGGGCCCTGGGAGCCGGTGCGAGGCTCGTGGCAGTTGCGTGGACTGCGGGTGGATCCCCTGGCCAGCCGAATGGAAGCCGACAAGTCCGCCAACGCCTTCAGCTACTTCGCCAGGGGCGGCGACGAGCGGGCCCTGAGCATCGCGGGCTCCTGGTACTGGGAGGGTTGCCTGGTCGAGGCGGCGGTGCGCGCGGTTCACGAGGGTGCCATCGGTCTGGTGGGATACTACCAGGATGAAGACAACTACGTGGGAGTGCGTTGGCTTCCCGAGGGCTCCGCACTGGGCAGCGAGGAGTTGCAGGCAATTGAGGTTGTGGACGGGCACGAGCGGGTGCTGGCAACAGCCCCCGGTGGGTACCTGCATAGCCAGTGGTACCAGGTGCGGATGGGTGTAAAGGCCGGGCTGGTCTGTGTGTGGATTGATGATCAACTGCGACTTACCGGCAAAACAGGCGCTTTCGGTCAGGGCAAGGTGGGCTTGCTGGCGGAGGGGAACTCCGGCATATTGTTTGATGATGTAGTTGTCCGTCCCTGGCAGGTCATCTGGGAGGATTTTGCCGAGGATGTACCGGGCAAGTGGAATCTGCTGTCGGGGAATTGGACTATTTCGGCGCCGGGCGCTGCCCGCGTGACTTCGGCCAGTGAGCTTATCGCCGTGGCCGGAGCGCAGGAGTGGGATGACTACCGTCACCAGGTGCAAGTGAGCGGCGCCTCTGGCGCAGTGGGACTGATCTTTGGGTATCATTCGCCCGCCGACTACTATCTGCTGCGCTGGGCACCGTCGGGCAGCCGCGTGCCCTACGGTGGCAAGGCCCAGATCGTGCACGTGGTAAATGGGGAGCCGGATGTACTGGCCGTGGCCGCACTCGGCCGGGCGCAGGCGGGTCAGGCAGCGGTCACCGTACAGCGCGGATTGGTCCGCGGCTGGCTGGAGGGGAAGTGTGTAGTTCAGACGCTTGAACCGGACTTGCACGGCGGGGCAGTTGGCCTGTATGCTGAGCAAGCCTCGGGGGCGAGCTTTGCTTCAGTCTATGCTCAGGAGTTGCCGCCCCCCCGCACGGTGCACGTAGTCAAAGAGTTTGCGGATACCGGAGAACATGCCGAGATGGCAGAATGGAGCAGTCCGGCTGGGATCTGGGTCGCTCCCGAGGAGCGCGACGCGCCGGAGGCCCAGTGGCAGTCCAAGGGGGTCTATTTCGGCGGCAAAGAGGTGCGGTTCACGCTGCAGAATGTCGGCTCACGCACCGGGACACTGCGCCTGACGCTTGATGCCGACCCCGACAGCAACGTTCCCGGCTATACGCTGTCAATTGCGGCGACTTCAGGGAGCAATACGCTGACCGTGGCGCTGCTGGCCGGGGAGCGCTCGCTGGGCCAGAAGAGCGTCGAAGTTTCCGGGAAAAGCTGCGGTGTCCAGTTCGCTCATCAGGGCGACTATCTGATCGCCACAATTGGCGATGAGCGCGTATTCTGCGAAAAGGTGGAGTGAGCATGGCGCGCCGCGTTCCTCACAATCAAGCCGGCTTGCCAGGGCGCTGTTGGGCCGTATGGGGCCTGGTGACGCTGCTCCTGGTGGCAACGCTCGGGCCGGCAGTGGGGGACCAGGAAGCCGTCTTGTCCCAGGCGCTTGCCCTGATTCGTGCGGC
>CAYNMY010000270.1:0-4183 GCA_964398275.1 uncultured Armatimonadia bacterium
CAGACGTATGCCTCCCCGGGCGTAGTAACCAGCTCGCCCAACTGCCCAAGTACCTGGTGGAGCCGGGCTTCCCAGCCAGCGGCAAGCGTGCACAATTGTGCGTCGGCTGCGATCCCAGCACGCGCAGCAATCTCAGCCACGAACAGGTCGCTCGAGCCGTGGCAGGTCTGCCGGAACCACCTGGCAAATTCTGACTGAGGATCGGCTTCGCGCACTTTTGCCGCCAGTTCTGCCGCGGTCACCGTCAGGGGGTTGACCTTGCCGAAGTCGGGCGGCGGCACGTACGCCACGCCCGGCAGGCTCTCGCGGTAGCGATTCACCTCGGCGGAGACGTGCCCGAGACATTCCCGGATTACGCCGTCCTCATCCAGCAGGAGAATATTGCTGTGGCGGCCCATTATTTCGGCCACCAGCGTACAGCTCCGCGCTGGCCCCAGCCGCTGGGCGTTGATAAAGCTAATGTGCACAAGCCGGTCGAAATCAATCTGCACCACACGCGCCACGACCCCGCCCACCAGGTAGCGGCGCAGCACGTCGGCGAGCGGGGAATGTATGTCCGGCCGGGGCTGCACATGCTCCGCGAGGTGGACGCGCCCAAACTGGGGCTCCGTGCACAGCACCAGCCACCGCGCCGGGCCCGCAGCATTCGTCTCCACCGCAACCTCAGCCGGGGCCGACGCGACCACCCGCCGAATCCGACAGCCGGTCAACTGCCCGTCGAGGTCCGCACATATTCGCGCCAGCATAGCGCTGTCGAAAAGCATCGTCGGCCTCCCCAGCCTAGACCTGGACAAACTTACCTCGTGCCGCCGCAGCCACAGTTCCGCCCGTCAGTTCCAACTCGGCCTCTGTTTCGATCAGCTTCCCGCGTTTGCGATTGATCCAGCCGCGCACCGTCAGCGCCTGGCCGATGAGGACCGGCTGGTGGTAGCGTACAGTAATTTCGCCGGTCACGGCCCCAATTCCCTTCGCCGACAGCATCCGGGTCATAATCTCGTCCAGGAGCGTGGCCACAATGCCGCCGTGGGTTATGCCCGACCAGCCCTGATGGTGACGCTGGGGCGTGAAATGGCAAATGTACCGATCACCCTCGAAGTAGAAATTAGCCAGGTGCAGGCCATGAGGATTCTCCGGCCCACAAGCAAAACACCACTGGTCATCAGCCAGCGTCAAATCGTTACCCTTCACGTTGCTTCACCCCACGCCGACGGCAAAATCAAGCAGCCGCCTGACCAACCAGGCGGCTACTGTTGCGACAGCACCAGATTTCTTGCTTCTGCGCGACTATCTGCTGACTTCGGGGACCTCTGCCGAGCTGACGACCTCGGTCGAGGCTGCCTGAGCCGCCACTACCTCATCAGTTATGGCATTATCAACTATCGCCACAGCCTGATGCAGCAGCCCGGTCGGCCACCAGTCGGCCTTGAGCTGCTCGACGTCCACCTGCCCGTCAAGCGGCCCCTTGTCAATTGGACTCAGGTATTTGGCCTTGACGATGGTCAAGTGCTCGCGCCCAGCACGCGTGCTGTAACTCTCTTTGTTGAGCGTACCGAGGATGAAGAGCTGCTGCCCTTGTTTGATGTGTGCGGTCGCCCATTGGCCCAATTCATTCCAAACGTCCACCAAAAACAGATCCGAGACGGGCTCACCGTTGCTGCGTTGAAAAGGTCGCTCGACCTCA
Source organism: uncultured Armatimonadia bacterium (assembly GCA_964398275.1). Taxonomy (GTDB): domain Bacteria; phylum Armatimonadota; class Zipacnadia; order Zipacnadales; family Zipacnadaceae; genus JALGTD01. The sequence continues at coordinate 1,682 of CAYNMY010000270.1, forward strand.
AAGCTGAACTCAGCCTTGACCTGTCCGCCCGACTTCTCCCTGAGTACCGCATCCCTCGTCACCACGCCAGAAAGGGCGATAAGATTCAAGTCCGCCACAATGACACCTCCTACCTTTCGTTCGCCAGCATTCCCACCCCAGGAGTCAGGGAATCGAGCTGGTAGTAATGATTGCTGATTACTCACAAAGGGGGGGCGAGACAGTTATCATCGCCCCTGTTAGCCTGAATTATAGCAGATGCAGGAATAATGTCAAGCCCAAAAAGCGGGGTGGGCTGCTGTCATTGGCCCCCGGCAGTACGCAGGTACTCAACCACTGAGGCGATGCCCTCGGCCAACTCGACCCGAGGCGTCCAATCCAGGACCCGCGCCGCTTTGGCGCTATCCAGCACGTTACGCCGCAAGTCGCCTACCCGAAGCGCCGCAGACGCGGGCGGGCCGTTGTAGCCGACCGCACCGGCGACCGCCTCGAAGAGCTCCCGGACGGAAGTCCCCCGGCCTGTACTGATGTTGACTATCTCCCCGCTGCCGGCGGTCAAAGCAAGCTGGTTGGCCGCAGCCACATCCCCACCGTAACCGTAGTCGCGGACGTCGCTGCCATCGCCGAATACCGTGGGCTGCTGGCCGGCCAGCATCAGGTTGCCGAAAATTGCCACCACCCCGGCCTCACCGTGCGGATTCTGCCGTGGCCCGTAGACATTGGCATAACGCAACACTGTATAGTCGAGACCCTCCAGGTGCTCGTACAGGTACAGGTAATGCTCGACGGTGTGCTTGGATATGCCGTAGGGGCTGAGGGGTGCCAGCGGGTAGCTTTCGTCGGCCGCATCGTGCTCGACCTCGCCGTAGATCGCCCCACCGGTCGAAGCATAAATTACCTTCTTCACGCTCGCGCGCAGGGCGCTGTGAATCACGTTCAAACCGCCGATGACATTGACCTGGGCATCGAATAACGGGTCCTGCACCGAGTGCCGCACATCCATCTGAGCGGCATGGTGATTGACCAACTCGGGCTGCTCGGCGTGGAACACTGCCTCCAGCGCATCAGCATCGGTGATGTCAACCTCGTAGAAGCGGGCCGCCGGATTCAGGTTCTCCCGGCGTCCGGTGAAAAGATTGTCTACGACTGCCACCTGATGACCGAGTTCGATATATCGGTCTACCACGTGTGAACCGATGAAACCGGCACCACCAGTAACCAGAACCTTCATGGCCCATCCTCCCAATGCGGCCTCAGCTCACCGGAGGCGAACTGACTTGCTCGTTTCGCTACGACCGGGACGGCGACAGCGAGAGCAGCTTGAGCATAAGCAACTCCGCGGTCAGGCGCAAATTGGCATTCCCCAGGAAGTGAGCGTGGGCTTCCTCAATCCAGCCCAGCGCTCGTCGGCAGTCGCGCGCATCGTAGATCGGCGCCAGCCTGCTCAGTTCGGTGAGTTGGTCACAGTTCATGACCCGCTCGCTGTCCGGCGCACTCACCAGTAAGGCGATATCCCGCCACCAGGTGAGCATAGTATCAAGCATTTGCCCCATCACTGTGCGCAGCACCGCGTCGCGATTCGACTTCAGCAGCGCCTGGGCGGTTTCGGCCTCGGCGGTATCCGCCTCGTAGCTCTCCACGAACCAGTCCTCGGCCAGGGCGATCAGTTCTTCGGCCCGCCTCATGCCCTCAAAGAGCTCCTGGTCAGGCAGTCCGGCCAGCAGTTTCAGCAGGGCGCGCCGATTGCTCAGCATCGCCGGGTGGCTTAATAGCCGGTGCGCCCAGCCGTACCGCCCCGCGCTGGCCGCGACCACCGCCGCCATCGCGTCAGGATCGCTGTCGGGGAACTCCTCCCGGAGAGCCGGCAGCGCTTGCGAGCTGGGCACCGGGCCAAAGTCAATTACCTGACAGCGGGAGGTGATCGTCGGCAGGACGTCGCCAGGTTGGCTGGTAGTCAGGATAAACGTAGTTCTGGGGGGCGGCTCTTCGAGCGTCTTCAGGAGCAGGTTCCCAGCCTCGGGGCTCAGCTTCTCCGCCGACTGCACCAGATAGATCTTCCAGATTCCCTCAGGGGCCTTCAGATTGGCGCTTTTCAGTATGTCGCGGACGCGATCAATGTGTATCGCGGCGTTTTCGATTTCTATCAGCTCAAGGTGACGTGGCCCTGCGCCGGCTTCCCCATTTTCGGCCTGGTCCGGTTTGCCCTGCTGCTGCCTCTTGCGCTGTTTCTCCAACTGCTCCTGGAGAGCTTTAGAGGTAGGAAAAACCAGCCGGAAGTACGCGAAACTCCCGTCTTCGATGCGGCGGCAGACCTCGCACCGGTCGCAGCAGTCAACCTGGTTCGGATCCTCTGCGTCCGGGCGCTGCCGGCAATCAATCGCTTTGGCCAATTGCAGAGCGGTCAGCGTCTTGCCGACGTTCCGGGGCCCAGCGAACAGGTAGCCGGTCGGCAGGCGGTCACCGGCGACTGCTCGCTGCAGAATGTCTATCGGTATTTCGTGCCCGATGATTTGCCGGAAGGAC
>CAYNMY010000271.1:0-4183 GCA_964398275.1 uncultured Armatimonadia bacterium
ACACCCTCATCCCGCGCCCGCACCGTTACGGTGAACCTGTTGCGATGCTTGAGCGGCTTCGTTGGCTTGAACCGCACTCGCCACGCCTGCTGCTCATCGAGGCTCACTGTCCCCTCCACCTTGCGCCGCTTATCATCGGTGACCGTAATCACGCCGTCCTGCACTGACTCGCCCGCCACCCGCTCACTGAATTCGATGATGATATCCCGGTCAACCTCCACGTCCCGCCCGCCCGCCCCTGGCAGGCTCCCAGTCACAGTCAACGGCGCTTCTGCACCCTGGGTGCGGAACGTCCACAGAACATCGCGCGCCATCGCACCCAGGCCGATATCACGGGTACCGTGGTCACCCCCGCGCACGGTCACGGTGTACTCCCGGTCAGGATCCCGCAGCTCGTGGGGGTGGAACCATAGGCAGTTGCGCACGCGGTCGTATACTATCTTGCCGTTGCCCTTCTGGACACGACGCGCCAGCTCGACCTCTTCCCGCGCCGTAAGCAGGGGGACCTGCCCGATGCTGCGCAGGTACATCCGCACCGAGTCGTCCACCGGTACCGCCTCGGCCTTTCTCTGTTCCTCTTCCGCCTCGCGCTCCGGCTCCGCGCAAGCCCCGTCCTCAGCTCCCACATTGACGCCAGCCTTCTGCAGCAGCCGGTATATCTCCTCAATATCCGACTTATCCAGAAAGTCACACTGCCCCAGGGCTTCTTGGATGTCCTGGTACGTCAAATAGCCTTGATCCTGGCCTTTGTCAACTAGTTGTCGAACTTCCTTGATATCGCCGATCTCCGTCGGCTGACCCTCCACCAACTACGTCAACTCCCTTCGTCGTGCTGCTCTGCATCGCTCTGCTGGCCAGATTGCTCCGTCTCCATCGCGCGCTCGGTCTCTACTCCGACCGTCCCCGTGTGCTCAAGAAACTCAAACTGGCCCTTGCCGTGGAAACTTGCCATTAAGCGCAGGTAGCGCTGATAGTCGGGGTGAGCGTGGGTAAGCTGCCCCGATTCCGCCAGCTCCGCAATCCGCTCCTGTAACTTCCAAAAGTCCTCGACCTTTTCCTCCCCCTGCTCCCGTGCATCTTCGCCACCGGCCAGCTCGTACTCCTCGCGCAGGCCTCGCACTATGCCGTGCTTGCGCAGCTTGCGCACACTCGCCTCCAGCAGCTCGCTGTTCAGATCCCCTGGCGGCTCGGCCAGCAGAAGTTCGACGGCCCGCTGGTAAATACCTTCCTGTTGCGCGAACTCATCCGGCACCCGCTGCGGCGCGTACTCGCCGCCCGTCTCAAGCTGGGCGGCAATCGCCGCAGCGATCGCCTGGTGTTCGGCCACCAGGAAATCCTCTGGACGCAATGCGCCCATTATTTGTTCGGCTGATTCCCTATTCTCTAAAGCGGCGCACAGCAGTTCGCGCTCCAGCCGCTCCAGCGCAGTACCGCCGTCCTCAGCATCCTGCGCGATGGTCTCGGTGATAAAGCTACGATCCCACCGCCCGCTGGGCGCAGCTTTACCCCGCCCTCGCCGCACCTGGGCTGCCCGCCGCTGCAGTTCCAGGCGCAGTGCCGCCTGCATCCCCGCCGCGCGCTCGGGTTGTCCCTGAGCCCACCGGTCGGCGGCGCGCACCAGAAACTCATCCCGCCGCGTCCGGTCCGCCACTCGGCGCAGCACGTCCACCGCCTCGCGCGCCGCCCGGGCCAGCGCCCCCGAGCCGCCGCCGCGATGTCCCCGGAACACCATTTCCAGCCGGTACTCGACCAGGTCAACAGCCCGCTCGGCCAGTTCCTGGAACTGCTCAGGACCCTGCTCACGGACGTACTGATCCGGGTCAACTCCCTCGGGCAGCACCATTACCCGCGCCTCGAGCATGCTGCCCTCGAACAGCTCAACATTGCGCAGCGCTGCCGCCATGCCAGCGGCATCGGCGTCAAAGCACAGGACCGACCGTTCGACATACCGGCGCAGCAGCTTCAGATGCTCGGCGGTCATCGCCGTGCCCAGCGTGGCTACTACGTTGTTGATCCCCGCCTGGTGCAGCGCCAGCACGTCGGTGTACCCTTCGACCACTATCGCCCACTTCTGCGCCACTAACGCCTGCCGCGCCTGCGCCAGGGCATACAGATTGCGACTCTTGTTGAACAGCGGGGTATCCGGGGAGTTCAGGTACTTGGCCGGGTCATCCGGGTCTATCGCCCGACCGCCAAAACCGATTACAGCGCCAGCCGCATCGCTGATCGGAAAAATAATCCGGTTACGGAATACGTCGTAGTCGCTGCCCCGTTCGCCGCGCTTAACCAGCCCGGCCTCGCGCATGTGGTCCCGAGAGACCTTCTTCCCGGTCAGGAATTTGAGCAGCCCGTCCCAACCGGGCGGCGCCAGGCCCACCCGAAACTCGGCAATCGTTGCTTCGGAGAAGCCCCGCTGGTGCAGATACTCCCGCGGCGCTTTGCCCTGTTCACTTTGCAGATTAGCAGCGAAGTACCGGCCAGCCAGCTCCACAGCCCGCCGCAGCAGCTTGCTGCGCTCCCCCCGCTCCCGGTCGCCGGGCGAGCTCCGCCAGGTCAGGCCGCAGCGCTCCGCGAGTCGCTCCCCGGCCTCGGCGAAGGTGATACCCTCAATCTGCTCCAGGAAGGTGCACACGTCCCCCCCCGCCCCACATCCGAAGCAGTGCCACAGACCCGCCGCCGGATCAACGGAAAACGACGGCGTCTTCTCCTGGTGGAACGGGCACAGCGCCTTGAAACGCCGGCCCGCCCGCTTCAGGGGAATGTACTGCGAGATGAGCTCGACGATATCAACACGTCGCTTGATTTCTTCTTTGGTCTCTCCGCTATCCATCCCCGCGAATCATACTATAGCGATTGATTGCCAGAAAAACACTTACAATAGAAGTTTCGCCACGCGACCGAAAAAGCCTTCCCGGAGGAGGAAGGATTTTTTGGCGTGGCAATATTTTGAGGATCACGATCTACGCCCGCTGACTATGCTCAGCGCGCGCCTTGCTGCTCCTACACGCCGGGTAGGACAGGCGTCTCGCCTGTCCACTGGCCAACATGTGAGACACCTCCCGTACGAAACGGCAACGCCGGGCGGGTGTTGCTATCGCAACACTCGCCCCTACAGAGGCCAATCTTATCGGCGCCTCATCAGCAGTAGAGCGCCCAAAAACAAACGGCCCCGCCGGAGCGAGGCCGTATACAAGGCAAAACTGCGCGTCTATGACGGGTTAGTCCCAGATATGTATCCTCACGACTTTGAAATCGTGAAGAGTAAAGTCAATGTTGTTGTCGTTTTCTGTATAACGCAGCACGCAGTCGCGGCTGAAGGTCTTGTTGGTGCTCTGGAAGCTCACGCTGGGCGCCGCTGCGCCGCCGGCGAAGCCCCCGCTGGTGTAGGTGATTGTCTCATCGGCCCAGCCGTAGCGCTGCAGAACGCGAGCGTAATGATCGCCCATTTTGATGTATCTGTGCGGCTGCCAATTCGCACTGCGCACGTAGCTGCACTCGTCAGCGGCGACCGCGATTGACTGGACGTAGCCATCGAGGTCGAGCAGGAACCCTACCGTCACCGGCCCGCGCTGGTACAGCCACATCATCTCGCCGGCCTGCGTATCAATCCAGACCGGCAGCGCCCAGTTGGGCACACCCGCGCCAGGAGCTGCTGCTGCCACGGCTGCCGGCGCGGCCATTTCTTCTTCCATCTCCCCCGGCGCCTCGGGGAAGCCGCCGGGACCCATTGGCGCCATCATCCCCATCCCCATTTCCTCCCCCGGCATCCCCATCGCGCTCACAGCGGCAGCTTCCGGGGCAAAGGCTGGTCCCGCCGGACCCGTGACGACGCCATCAGGAGGTCCGTAGACATCCAGCAGATGGACGGCGTGGTCATTGAGGCGGATGCCCGCAAGCTGGCGCTCTTTCGCCAGCGCCGTCCCACCAATCAGAATGAGTAGACTTGCAAGTACAGGGATCGTTAGGATTGCCCGGCTACAGGTTGCCCGTCGCATAACAGGCTGTCCCTCCTTGGTGCGTATCTGCCTACGACACGCACATATTGCTGCGTCTTATGCTGCTGTCTAATCAACTATCCCAGCCGGTTCCTACATCCAATTCCATAGTATACCACATTTCTCGCAAATTATTCAACCCCCATTTGCTCACCGGGGTGAGCTAGTAACATACATAGGTAACAGTT
>CAYNMY010000272.1:0-4182 GCA_964398275.1 uncultured Armatimonadia bacterium
CATTCGCCGTCTCGGAAGCTTCGTTGATGACGGTAGCCACCTGGGGCAAGGCCGAGCCGGGCAGCGCTCCGACCTCGCGGGCCAGTTCGTCGTTATCCGTACAGGCCAGCGCGAAGAACGAGATATTGGTCACGCCCCGCTCCCCGAGCTGTTCGATAATCGTCTCCATCTCGTCCACATTGCTCTGCATCAGGGGCACCTGCGCCACCGCGCACAGCTCCAGCTCCTCGCACCGCGCGAAATAGCCCCAGAGCAGATCGTGGGCGCCCGCGCCAACCAGCGCATCGTGCTCAGCGCCGGCGGCGGCGACATACAGCAAGGTCAAGTGATCCAGGCCGGCGTTGGCCGCAGCATCCAGGACTTCTTCGGGCAGCCAACCGGCTACCGAACGCAGGCCGGCGATCATCCCGATGTCTTCGGCAGCCTCGACCATCCGCGGGAGGTCGGCGGCGCGCATTTCCGGGCGGGCCAGGACGGTTACATGCGGGATGCCCGCGTCCCAGAGCTTGCGGATAATCTCCTTGGTCAGCTCAAGTGGGCCAGGCACGACGTCGGCGCGCAGCGGGGCGGCGAATGCCCGGCTGCGCGTCGCGGCGTAGGGGTCGTCGAGATCGGAAATCGGGTAGTTGTCACCGGGGTGAGAAAGATCTCCGATAAGCGTGCGGACCTGCGCCAGGCCCGCCCAGATCTCGGCGCCGGTGACATCGGGAAAGGTATTGCCGATCTCTAAGAAGATTTCGTGGTCTTCACGGCCTGCGAGTATCCCCTGCGCCATCAGCACTCCGCTTTCCGACAGCACCGCTGCCTGGGCGGCATTGGCCAGCAGCAGGCCCTGGCCGTCGGGGTCAACGCGCAGGTGAAAGCGTGTCGGCCAGTCTGCTTCCAGGCGCTCGTAGTGATAGATACCCGGCCCCGGTCCGACAGCGCGGGGTTGGGAACGGATCTTGAAAGAATCAATGAATCTCTGGCCCAAAGAATGCTCTGTCAAGGTCTCTTCACCTCCGAGATTCGAGCCTGGCGCTCCAGCGGGCATCCTCCGCCGCAGACGGATAGCTGCTCGCACTCCCAGCACTCCTCAGGCAAGCCGGCAGCCTGGGGATTCTCGCGACGATAGCGGAAGCTGCGGAGCAGGTCGCTGTTCCAGATCTCCTCCCACGGGTCGTGCAGGATGTTGCCCGCCGGCTCGTAGTAGGATTGGCAGGGCAGCACGTCGCCGTTAGGCTCGATGCAGATTGAATACTCACCGGCATTGCAACTGCGCGGCCCCAGCCCCAACTCCAGAGGGGAGAGCCGGCAATACTGCGTCGGCGTGTACCACAAGAACCGCAGGCCGTACTCGGCGGCCCGCTCCCTGACAGCCTCGAGTACCGGCCGCAACTCGTCTTCGCTGAGCGAGCCGGGATAACACGCGCCGCAGCCGGAGTATATCATCCCGTTCATCGCGAAGGTCCGCACGCCCAGCCCGCACACGAAATCAACAATCTCCAGCGCCTCATCCACATTGGCCTCTATGAGCGTGGTATTAGTGATTGTGTGCAGACCCGCTTCCAGAGCGCGCTGGATGCCGCGGATGGTCTGGTCAAAAGCCTGGGCGCCAACAATTTCGTTGTGGAGCGCGGCGCGATGGGAATTCAGCGTGACCTGCACGTGATCCAGCCCGGCGGCTTTCAACCGGATGGCGAAGTCGGGTTCGGCCAGCCGCCGCCCGTTGGTATTCATCCCGGTGAGCTGCCCCTGCGCCTCGGCGTACTGGATTAGCTCGAATATCGCCGGGTGCAGCGTTGGCTCGCCGCCGGTAAAGATGACGTAGGGCACGCCGATATCAAGCAGCTTGCGCAGGACCCGTTTCCAGTCTTCAGTCGGCAGCGAGGGCATCATCCTGCGGCCCGGCTCGTTGTAGCAGTGCGCGCAGTTGTTGTTGCAGGCATAGTGCAGAGCGAGGTCTACCTTGTAGGGTGCCTGGGCGCGTACTGAGAACAGCGGCGCTTGTTCGTCGCTTATTTGGCGGACGGGGCAGTCTGTTGTCGGTTGGCGAAGCGAGGCGACGGTATCGGCCACCCGGGCAAAGTCCTCACTGAGGCGCTCCGCAGGCATCCCGGGGTAGGTCAGTCGCAGCGCCGCCAGTGCTCGCTCCGGCGAAGCGTCATCCAGGGCGAGCTTAGCCATATACGCTGCCGTCGGGGTGAGGTGGATCGCCTCCTGGGCGTTGACCAGCAGCAGCCCGGTCTGGTCGGCGTGGATGCGCAGGTGCAGCCGAAGACTCCCCTCGGGGCTGCTGATCCGGTAGGTGAAGAGGCCGGGCTGGGATTTGCGCTCGGCTCGCAGCGCATACATCTGCACCGAGAAGCGCTGCAGATCGCTGCTGACCGCGCCGGTTATGCGCTGGAGCAGACCGGCGAGGGCCTTCACCATTTCGGCTCTTCCTCTATCTGGTAGGAGGTCCCGCAGTACGGGCAGTCCACGAAAACGCCGCCGGCCCTCACCGAGACACTGTCTTTGTCCAGCGCCGCCCCGCAGGCATTGCACTTCATCTCCTCGGGCCGCACATCGCCGGACAGGTCAATCTCCTGGATAATGCGCTGCTCGGGCACCTTCATGCGGGTGATTGCAGCGACGAATATGCCCGCGGCGAGCAGTACCAAGCCGGTTAGTATCCGGAAGCCAGCATTACCTTGTGTTGCGGCAATCAGAGAGACAATGCCGACAAACCCGAGCACGCCGCCGAGGAGATACGCTAACGTTTTCAATCGCTTGGTGGCCCGCCTTGCGGTGGCGGGCGTCTCCCTTCCCGATGCAGCTTCGTATTGCAAGCCCTGCAATTTCGTTGCCTTAGTTCGACGCCGCAGGTTATAATCCTCCCCATGACTACTGGCTCTACCTGCGTCTGCTCCGAGAATACGCCGGCATGGCGGCAAACTCAAGCCCGAGCGAATTCGCCCAAGCTACTCCGATTTTGCTCTGCTGAACCAACTGGCACGCCGATTGCATATAGCAATGGGAACCTGGCACAAAGCAGGGGAAACTACACATAAGGGCGAATTAAGATTCATAGCATAAGGAGGTATTCTTCTGCGCGCCCACGAACTACTGTGATATCTAAGTCGAGAGTGCGGAAACAAGCGCGAGTAATCGTGGCTCATTCATAGTGTTTGTAGCATTGCCCGGCCTAGCAGGAGAGAAGCGTACTCGACAGCAGGAAAGGAGGCACAAGATGCCTACAGAAATCAGCAGTCCTTTTAGTCCTGGACAGCCCGTTCCTGTGGAGTTTTTTGTGGGGCGCTGGGATGAGATTGCCGAACTTAAGAACAAGGCTGCTAGAGCGACGGCTGGCCGTCTGCAAATCGTCTTCCTCACCGGAGAGCGAGGCATCGGCAAGACCTCATTGGCGCGTGTCGTGAAAGTGCTCGTGCAAGAGGAATACGGCATGATCGGAGCACACACGTTCCTTGGCGGTGTCAACTCCCTCGAGGAGCTGGTACGCCGTGTGTTCGATCGAATACTCAAAGACAGCTTCGATAAGCCGTGGCACCAGAAGCTGTTGGACCTGCTGGGAACCCGCGTGAAGCAAGTCGGGCTTTTGGGCATGGTGAATGTTGAGTTTCAAGCTTCACAGGATGACTTGGGAGCGATTGTTCGCGACTTCCCGGGGGCGCTCCACGGACTGATGCAACATATGACTGAGGAGCAGAAGGGAATCATTCTTGTACTCGACGACGTGAACGGTCTTTCACAATCTGAAGAGTTCGCGAACTGGCTAAAGAGCCTAACTGACGAGATCGCTACCTCTGAGCAGCCACTTCCTCTGTGTCTCTTGGTCGTGGGGCTTGAGGAACGGCGGCAAGAGCTCATAGCGTCTCAACCCTCACTTGCGAGGGTCTTTGACCTGGTCGAAATCCGTACGTGGTCTGACGACGAAACAAGGCAGTTCTACGAAAAAGCATTCTCAAGCGTGGAGGTGAGCATCGAAGAGGATGCGCTGGATGTGTTGCTGCGTATGTCGGGTGGCTTCCCCGTAATGGCCCACGAAATCGGGGATGCGGCCTTCCGCATCGACGACGACGGAACAATCGATATAACCGATGCCAGGAGCGCTGTGTTCGAAGCGGCGGAGATCGTCGGTCGAAAGCATCTCCAGCCGCAGGTATTCAAAGTAATTAGGAGTAAGAGATACCGCAGCATTCT
>CAYNMY010000273.1:0-4167 GCA_964398275.1 uncultured Armatimonadia bacterium
AATGACGCGCAGCCGCGCGTCGGTGGGCCGCCCAAGCTGGCGCTCGATCACCCGGTCCATCTTGCGCAACTCTTCCATCAGATTGCGCTTGGTGTGCAGACGGCCGGCGGTGTCCACGATGACCAGGTTATGGCCGCGGGCCTGAGCCGCCTGGATACCGTCGTAGACGACCGCGGCCGGGTCCGAGCCCGACTGCTGGCGGACGAGGTCACAACCCACGCGCTCTGCCCAGACGGCGAGCTGCTCGATGGCGGCTGCGCGGAATGTGTCACCAGCCACTATCATCACCTTGCTGCCGGCGGCCTGGTACCAGTGGGCGATCTTGGCGATGCAGGTGGTCTTGCCGACGCCGTTGACGCCCAGCATCAGGAAAACCGTCGGCGTCTGCTCACCGACCTTAAGAGGCGCTTCGTACGGCTCGAGCATCTCCTCAACCTGCTCGGCCAGTAGCCCCAGCAATTCCTCGGGCCTGGTGATATGCCGGGACTGGGCCTCTTCGTGAAGCCGCTCGACCATCTGCTCGGCCAGCGGCACGCTTACGTCGCCCTGAATCAGGGCAGCCTCCAGGTTCTCAAGCAGGTCATCATCAATGACAGCGCGGGCCGTGAGCACGGCGCCGACGCGGCGGAATAGTCCCCTGAGCAATCGCTTGGTTCCTTTCTGGTGTGCTGTACCGGTAGGACAGGCGTCTCGCCTGTCCTGTGGATTCGTCCCCATCCCAGTGGCACAGGCATCCTGCCTGTGCATTCACGGGCTGGAAGCCCGTCGTACCGACCGGTATTGTGGGAGGGGAGCAGGTCTGTCCCTGGGTCAGAGCAGTGCGTCGGCGTTCTCGGCGACCTTGCGGTAGGCCAGGACGTACTCGTCAATGATCTCGGGGCGGTAGTGCTTGAACCAGGGCACGCCGAGTACCCGGTCGGCAACCGCTTCAGTATGCGGCAGGCTGCCCAGCGGCTGGCGGATATCTTCATCCTGGTTGACCAGCCGCGTCGGCTTGCCGTCGCCGTATACGTCCACCTCGTTCATCACCGGATGCAGATGCAGCGGGCGATTGGCGCCCCGGTGCGACGACCAGCCCTCAGCGCCCAGCGCTTCGATGAACTTGTCGATGGGTAGACCGCGGATCTGTTCGGTGCGATAGAGGCCCAGCGGGAAATACCAGCCGCCGCAGTGGCTCTCCGAGCCTTTGCCAGGGCGATGAGCCTTGAGACCGGGAACGCCTTCAAGCTGATCCCAGAAGTAGTTCATCGCCTTCTGTATCGCATCCAGGCGCGGCTGGTAATGGCGCAGCTGGACACGGCCCACCGCCGAGGAGAGCTGGTGCATGCGGTACTTGTACCCGCCCCAGGGCACCCCCGATAGCGGGGCAAGCGGTGAGTTCTCGTCAATCTCCTTGTGACGGCCGTAGTGACCCCAGACAAGCGCGCGCTCAAGTATCTCTTTGTCGTTGGTCATCAGCATGCCAGCTTCGCCAATCGCCAACGCTTTCCCGGACATACACGACATTCCCGTCACGTGACCGATAGTGCCGACCAGACGACCCTTGTAGCGCCCGCCATGAGCGTGGGAGGCGTCCTCGATGACCTTCAAACCATGCTTCTCAGCGATGGCCATAATCGGGTCCATATCGCACGGATAACCCGCGTAGTGTACCACCACAATGGCCCTGGTGCGGTTGGTAATGCGGTGTTCGATGTCATTGGGGTCAATACAGATGGTGTCCGGATCAATGTCGGCGAAGACCATCGTACCGCCCAGGGAATATACCGGAAGCGCCGTAGCCCAGTAGGTCATACTGGGGCAGATTATCTGGTCGCCCCGCCCCACTCCGACCGCCCACATCGCCGCCTGGAGTGCCGCGGTTCCCGTATTGTGCCCCAGCGCACACTTCATCCCGTGCCAATCGGCATACTCACGCTCGAACTTTTTGGTGACGTCGGTTCCCGACATCCCACCGGCCCGCAAACACTCCAGCACGGCTGCTTCGTCTTCCTCGGTGACGATGGGCCAGGTAAAGATGTCACCGGGGTCTTTGGTAATTGCCTGGGGCCCGCCGAAAAAGGCCAATTGCTCGCCTGGACTTGCCATTTTTTCACCTTCTCACAAGGTTACATATGATGTGCGATACACGGTGTTCGAACGAGTCATACATCAGGTAACTACTCAGGCCGGCGCCGATTCGACATCGGGAACTGGCTCCTGAGCCCGGTCAGCATTACTCGCGGCCCAGCGTTCGGCTTCCCTTTGGGCCTCGGCTAGCTCCACTGATATCAACTTCGAGACACCAGGCTGCTCCATGGTCACACCGTGCAGCGTATCGGCAATCTCCATCGTTTCGGGGTTGTGCGTGATAATTATGAACTGCGAATCCCTGGCGAAGTCCATGAGCAACTCGCCAAAGCGTTGGGAGTTGGACGCGTCGAGAGCGGCATCAATCTCGTCGAGAATGCAAAATGGCGCCGGCTTGACCCGAATCATAGCGAACAACAGGGCCAGCGCGGTCAGTGCCTTCTCGCCGCCCGACAGCGCCATCAGGTTCTGAGAGCGCCGACCGGGCTGCTGGATGATGACCTCCACGCCGCTGTTGAGCGGGTCCTGGGGATCGGTGAGCTCCAGGCGTGTGCTGCCACCCCCGAATAGCCAGCGGAACAGATCCTCAAAAGCCTCGGCAACCTGCGCAAAGCTCTTCAGGAAGACATCCTTAGCGGTATCATCAATCTCCGCGATGACTTGCTCGAGGTCATTCCGGGCCTGCTTGAGGTCGTCCACCTGGGCGCTGAGGTAGTTCTCCCGGTCCCAGAGGCGCTCGCACTCCTCAATGGAGCTCACGTTGACGTAGCCCAGCGCCCGGATTTCTTCCTTGAGCTGTTTGGCCTCACGGCGAGACTGCGCCAGATTGAAATCTTCCGGACGCTGCGCCAGCGCTTGTTCCGGGGTGAGTTCGTAGACTTCCTGGAGCTCTTCAACAAGGTGTTCCAGCTCCGAATCGTGACGGGTTTCACGCAGCTCCAGCCGATGCAGCCGTTCGGTTTGCTCCTCGCGCAGATCGCCCAGCTTGCGCCGCGCCAGCTCCACCTCGGCGACACTGTGGCGTAGCTCGGAAACCTGTTGCTGGCAGGCGTCGGCCTGCTCGCGCAAGGTGACCGCCTGCTGCTCGAGCTGAGTGGTTTCGCCTTCGTCCAATTGCAGCGCCTGGCGGGCCGCTTGCTCAATTTCATCAAGCTGAGCGGACTGCGCCTGGTGGTCGGCAACCTCGTGCTCGGCCCGACTCAACTCCTGCTGCTGCTGCTGGGCCAGAAGCTGGGTGGAGCGGAACTTCTCCTCTAGCTCGGCAACCTTAACCTGCACTGCGGTGAGCTTTTCGCGCTGCTTTTCGCGGCTCTGGTCAATGACCTGCTCGGAAGCCAGACCGGATAGTTCACCGTTGAGCTGCCCAAGTTCGTGGAGCAATCCGTGGTGCTGCCGCTGGGTCTCTGCCAATCTGATATCAGTGCTCTGGCGGCGCTCGCGTACCGCGGCAATCTCCTCCACCAGTTCCTGGTAAGCCGCCCTGGCCGCCCGGAAACGGTCGGCAGTGTGACCAAGCTCGCCCTCCAGGCCTGTGGCCCGTTTGTCGGCTTCAACAAGCTGAGTCTCCCAGTCATGCACGCTGTCCGCCAGCTCCTGATCCCGGCGTTCCAGCTCCTCCTCAGTCTCCCACATCCGCGCCAGACAGTCGCGCAGCTCCTGCAAACTCGCCTCCAGTTCCGCCAACTGCCGCTTGCGGTTGAATGACTGCTGCACGCCCTCATCCAGATTTCCTGCAGTGACCTCACCCAGCGGTCCGACTACTTCGCCGCTCAGCGTGACCAAGCGCACCGCGCCCGTGAGCGTATGCCGGATGCGCGCCGCCGCCTCCAGATCTTCAACAATCACGACATCGCCGAGCACATGCTCCAGCACATGCTTCATCTTCTTGGGATACCGGACTAGCGATTCGATCGTTCCCAGTACGCCCTCGGCGGTACGACTCACACCGGCACTGGCGCGGGAGGCGAAGCTGGGAGGCGGGACGTTGGTCGCCAGAACCGTGGCGCGGCCCAGCCGGGTTTCGCGCAAGTATGTTATGCAGCGCCGAGCCTCGTCTTCGGACGCAACCAGAACCCACTGGAGGCGGTCGCCCAGCCC
>CAYNMY010000274.1:0-4167 GCA_964398275.1 uncultured Armatimonadia bacterium
GCCAGTATCAAGGCATAACTGCGGAGCTGGCTGGCGCGCGCCTGGGGGGCGAAAGTACCTACCAACAGTTCCGCTGGGATCACCGCCGCTACTTTGCGCTGCGCGGCGGCAGGGATGTGCTGGCGCTGCGGCTGCTGCTGGGCACCACTACGGGTACTATCCCCCTATTTGACTCCTTTAGCATCGGTGGCGCCACCTCCCTGCGCGGCTATGAGCAGGACCGCTACCGCGGGGAGAAAATGGTACTGTGCAACGCCGAGTACCGTTATGGTCTCAGCAAAAACTTGATTCTGGTGGGCTTTGTGGATGCCGGCGACGCCTACGGCGGCAGCTTCCAAACTATCGTGCCGGGCTTCACTATCACCGCTGATGACCAGGATCTCGACCTGCACGTCGGCGTGGGGTTCGGCATTCGCGCGGTAACGCCGCTGGGGCCGCTCCGCCTGGACTTCGGGTTTGGTGAATACGGCAGTCAGACACACTTTGGCTTCGGGCATACTTTCTAGGCTGGCGGGCTCGGTCAGTAGTTTCCGCCGCCGCCCGATCGCCAAGCGTCTCGATATCGTGCCTACAGACTGGACCGATCATCATCTGGTCGTTGGCTGGTAGCTCATTAGACGGCTCACATCCGGGAGGGCGCATGATATGAAGTCGCAGCTACGTCTTATCGCCTGGGCCGCAGCGGGCATCCTGGTGGTCGTAACCGGCTGGCTGCCGGCACGGGCTCAGGACGAGTCGGCCGAGCCGCCACCTCCCGCGCTGGGAAAAACAGCTATTGTTGACATCGCGGTAGTCAGCCGCGAGTACCAGGCCTTGCAGCAGAAAGATGCTGAATTGAGAGACCTCAAGGCCCGCCGTATCGCCTATCTCGAGTCGTTGACGGCTTTTGCTTTCCTCTCTGAGACGAATTTCAACGAGGTGCTCGAAATCCTGGGTACGCCGCCTGCCTCGGAGGAAAAGAGCGCCCGCCTGGCGGAACTGGCTGATCTCTCCGAGCAGAACTTGAGGCGGTTGCGCGAGTTGGAGGTGAAAGATCCCCGCACAGCTCAGGAAACGGAGCATTTCAACATGCTCCGGGAGCTTTCCCGGGATCGCCGGGAACAGCTCCAACAGCTCGAAGCCGACATGGCACGCGAATATGACGAACACGTTGCCATGGCGCAAAGGGAACTTATGCAGAATGTTGAGGCGGCTGTTGGCGAATATGCCCAACAGAACGGCTATACGCTCGTGCTGGATGGATCTGTTGTAATTTACGGCGGCGAGGATATCACCCGCGCCATCATCGCCAAGCTTAATCCACCCGCCGAGGAAGCAGGGGAAGCGACCGAACCCGAGCAGTAGACTGTGTCCCGCTCTGCAACTAGCCAGGTCGCTGGGCCCCCCACGGTCTGGGGGATGCGGCGACCGGGGCAGGGGAGGCAACTACGGTTAGCCATCAGCGCCTTCGCCAACAACTTGTTTGCTTCACAGCGCTGCCAGCAGTAGCCATGCTGGCGCTGTGTTTTGTAGTGGGTGGATGCGGCCGGCAAAAAGCCGAAACCAAATTACCTCCCGTGATGTCTAAATCCGAAAAGGGGCATGCCTACGTCGCGGCTCTGATGCCGGCCCACCCGCTTTACGGCGAACTGCGGGCGTTGCAGCAGCATATTGATGCCTTGCGCGGGCTTGGGTTATCGGTCCCGGCTACTCAGATTGGCCAGCAATGGGACAGTCCGGTGATCGTGCCACCGGTGGTGGACGAACATCTAGACTCGCTTCAGTGGTACAGGGGCCAGTGGCCGGCGCTCAGCCCCCCGCCCCAGCCCGGAGTGCTGGATGAACTGCCCAGAGACCTCAAAGGGAGGTTGAGCTGGGAGATCAGCCGGATTGAGCGGGAGGTCCGCCAGGAGTTGGCGGAAGGACGGGCCCAGGAGAGCCAATGGCTGGCGTACTTGCAGATTGAGGCGATGCAGCGCCGTCAGGGCGAAGTGAGCGCCCAGGAACTGGACCTGAGTACCCCGGCTGATGAAGCCAGGGCAATGGCTGAAAGGTTGCGCCAGCAGATAATTCGTGAGGCCGTGGAGGAAGAAGCCAAAGCCAGCGAAGAGCGGCTTCAGACCCTGAGCGAAACACTTGAAAAGCAGAAGCAGGAGACCATCGCGCAACTCGAGCGGGAGCTGCGGGAACGAGCCCGGCAGCGGCGCAGCTACAGCACGGGTCTGGGCCGGGAACTGCAAGAGCAGTTGGCGAACCGAATCGAACAATTTGTTGGTCCGGTGAGTCCTTATGATGACCTGGTCGTGGGCCCGTCACCCAACACTGAGCAACTACTCGAAACTGATCATCTGCGCCGGGCCGCGGAGCGGGAATACCAGCAGGTCGTCTCCGCCCAGATCAAGCGGCTCATTGCCCAGCAGATGGCTTTAACCGTAGTTATTGAGCGCGCCACCCGCCGGGCGGCCAGGCGCATAGCCTGGGAACAGCACCTGGAGCTGCGCTTGCTGCCCGGAGACAGCAAGACAGGCAAGGAATTGACACCTTTGGTCGCGGCGAGCCTCGCGGCGATGTGGGCGCCGCAGGCATCTGCACTACACAGGAGGGCAAGCACAGGTGACAACAACCGCATATCGTTTGGGCCACCTGGCCACTCTAATTGATGGAATGGTCGAAGGCGACGCCTCGGTGACCATCACCGGCGTCAGCAGTCTGGAGGAAGCCGAGGATGGGCATATCGCCTATGTGGCTGCGCCTGAATTGCTCGCGGCGGGCGAGAGCTCCCAGGCCTCGGCGCTGATTGTCCCCCCGGGCACCAAGCTGGATAGCAAATCCCTTATCGTCACCGAAGACCCCCGCCTGGCTTTCAGCAAGGTGCTCGAACTGTTCGCTCCCCAGCGCCGCCTGCCCGAAGGCATTCACCCTCTGGCCAACGTCGGTGAAAATGTAACGATCGGCGAGGGCACCGCCATCGGCGCCGGGGCCTTTGTTGGGGACAACGTGATCATTGGTGATAACGTTGTAATCCACCCGCTGGCCTACATCGGACACGAGGTAACCATCGGCGACCAGTGTGAGCTGTTCCCTCAGATCTTTATTGGCGACCGGGTCATTATCGGCTCCCGGGTGGTGCTCCATGCTGGTGCAGCTATTGGTAGCGACGGTTTCGGCTACTACCCCGACGAGCACGGTCATCGTAGGATCCCCCAGATTGGCACGGTGATTGTAGAAGATGACGTCGAGATCGGCGCCAACACTACCGTAGACCGGGCCACCGTCTCGGCCACTCGCATCGGCCGTGGTACGAAGATTGACGACAGTTGTCACGTCGCTCACAACGTCGTAATGGGCGAGAACTGCTTGCTCTGCGGCCACGTCGGTATTGCCGGCAGCGCCAAGATCGGCAGCAACGTGATGATGGGCGGCAAGGTCGGTATCAACGACCACATCGCGATATGTGACAACGTGGTCCTGGGCGGCGGTGCCGCCGTCTACGGTGATATCACCCAGCCCGGCGTCTACTCGGGCACGCCGGCGCGCCCCCATCGTGAGAATCTCAAGATGCTGGCGCTCCAGCACCGTATTCCCCAACTCCTGGACCGCATCAAGGAGCTGGAAGAGAAGGTTGCTGAGTTGGAGAGCACGGCCGGCAAGTAGCCGCGTAGCTATAGGCAGCCTGCCGCTGGCCGACGGTACGACAGGCGTCTCGCCTGTCGCCATTGCTGTAGTATTACTGGTATAACTAATCACCAGGCGGCCAGGTTTTGGCTAAGCGATGAAGATATTCGTGATTGGCGACGTGATGTTGGACGTAGACCTACAGGGCCACTTCCGCGAGAACTACGAGGGAGCGGCCCTGTGTATTTCCGGCTCCCACTGGCGGTATTACCCGGGCGGTGCGGCCAACGTGGCCGCGTTACTGCGCGGTATGGGTCACCAGGTCACCCTGTTCGGCCTGGTCGGGCCCGACTGGGCTGCCGCTCAGCTTCAGCACTTGCTCGGCCGCATTACCCATTTCTGCAAGCCTCTGCTGCCCACGACCCCCGTCAAGCTCCGCGCCCACGCTCAGGGTCATCTGGTCGCCCGGGCTGATTGCGAGAGTATAGTCCCCGTGGCTTACCCCGTCCAGGCCGCCGGCGAAGAGGGAGAGAGCAACGGTCTTCCCGACGCGGTCATCTTCAGCGATTACAG
>CAYNMY010000275.1:0-4163 GCA_964398275.1 uncultured Armatimonadia bacterium
AAGATACCTGGCACTGGGACCTGTCCACGCAGGCGGCCTACCAGGAGGTGGTGACGGGGCGCGCTACCTTCGGGGAGGCAATGCAAGCGGCAGACGGCGGGCGGATGATTCGTGCCTCCGGCACGAACATTCGCCCCTACAAAGGGCAGGCCAAGGTTGGCGCGCTGCTGGACGCGCTGCGGCAGTTCCTGGGCAGCAACGATATGATGGCGTACCTGGTGATGATGGCGATTCGGCTGATCGAGCTGCACCGGGTGCTCAAGCCGACCGGATGTCCGTACGCGGGCTCGCGAGGTCGTGGCGCAATCCCACCAGGGCCAGGCAGCCGAGCGTGAGCTGCTCGGCACGACTACCGGCCTGCTGCCGTAGCCCTCAGTATCGGCACAGCCGACATCAGGGGAGTGCGAGGCAAATGTTACGCAGCGATTTGCCGGAAGTTGCACGCACTTTGGCGTTTGTTGGCGTGATTGTGTTAGCGCTCAGTAGCACACCGGCGCGGGGTGCCGGGCAGGCTGGGGATCGTGCGGCGGGAGGGCGACCGCGTCATCGGGATGTGGCTGTTTGAGGGGGAGGCTCTGAGTGTCGAGGGGCAGGAGGCTATGAATACAGCCGCCGGCTGCCTCAGTGGGACAATCGAGTCGGCCACCCGCAAGCTCGATGGCGCTGTAGAAGATGCGTTCGTCACTTCGGCTGATCTGCCCGTTGGCGAGGGCTTGCACGGGGTCTGGATGATTGCCACGCACGGTAATGGATTTGCCCACGGCTACGAAATAGACCACGTTCGCCGGGAGGGTGACAGGAGCGTCATAGTGCTCACCCACGACCACGGCCTGCTCATCGCCGGGGACGTCACCCAGGAGTACTTCTATCCCCAGCGCAGGATCGAAGGTAAGAACTCGTTTCGCATTCCCCTGTCGGCCACGACTGTCGAGGCGGACTGACTGGACCCAGCAGGAGAAAGGCTCACCGGAGGCGAAGTAAACATTGAGTGGGCTTCTACCTTGGTCGCGGGGAGATGAGTCTCCGCAACGGGAGATGTCCGGTGACATGATCTCGCTGCTGCGCAGTAACTGGTTGGTGCTGGCTGGGGCACTGGTTGCGCTGTTCACGTGCCTCCAGATGTCGGCGGCGCTGGGCGACTGCGACTTGAGGGAAGCTTTCTCGCAAGACCGTCACGGGGCGGCGGAGCGCACCCTGGTGTTGGCCCGCCGGGCCTTTGATGCCTACGTCCTGCGCCGCGAACGGATTGCCGTCCCCGAAGACTTGCCTCTATTGCTGCGCGAGCGCAGTGGCGTCTTTGTCAGTGCCGTGGGAAACGGGGCGCCGCGCTGCTGTATGGGCAGCCTTTACCCCACCTGCCCGACACTCGCCCAGGAGATCATAAGCGCTGCCGTGGCCGCCGCGGGCCTCGATATCCGCCGCTCGCCTATCAGGCCTGATGAGCTCGCTCGCCTTCAGTTGATCGTATCAATCGTGGCTCCGCCGGAGGCCATTGCCGATCCGCACTCGCTGGACCCGGTGACCGAGGGCCTGGCGGTACGCACCGCGATCCGGACCGGCGTGGTGCTGCCCGGCGAGACTTGGCAGCGCGCGCGTATGATCAAGTGGGCGCGTATCCGCGCCGGCGCGAAGCCCGAGGAAGCAGTGGACTACTTCCGCGTGCGCGCGTTTCGCGTCGCCGAACCCCAGCCGCAACTCCAGCACAATTCGGAGGAGGATCCGCAATGAACAGATTACGCTGCATATCATTCTGGGGAACTGTCGCAATCGGCTGCCTGGCCCTGACTCTTCAGGCCGTTGCGCCGCTGCAGGCCCAGTCCGACGAGGCTAAGCGCAAGGCCCACGCCCCGAACCTGACGGTGGAGGTGCATAAGCGGACCTTCCCGGTCGGCAAGAAGGCCTACGTGCGCGTGTCGCTGTATAACCTGAAAAAGGCGAGCCTGGCTGCGTACCCGGTGGATATCGAGACGCTGGTGCCCAACGCCAGGACGGTGACAATCAGCGACAAGAAGGACAAGCGCGGCCTGCCCTACCGGCTCAAGCACCTCGACCTCTCCAGGCGGCGGCCGGCGAGGACCTGGACGGTGCGATTGAAGAAGACCTACCCCGACTCGTGGCGGGACCACGACACCGTACTGCCCCGGCTCCGTGCCGGCGTCTACGTGATCACCGCCCGGGCCGGCGGCGTGGAACAGCGCACCTGGCTGGCGATATCCTCTCGCGCCTTACTCGCCAAGCGCTCGCCCGACAAGATCCTCGGCTGGCTGGTCAATGGTGAAACCGGCCAGCCGGCGGTGGGCGTGCCGGTGGGCGTCTACAACGCCAAGGGCCGGGTCGCCGTGGTGAAGACCGAACGGGACGGGCGTTTCCGCTACGCGGTATCCTCGCCTACCGAACCGTATTGGCTGGCGACGCGGAGCGGGCCGCCGGCGTTCGTGCAGCCTGCGCCGCCGGGCAAAGAACGGCGCTACAAGGCCTATGTCTACACCGATCGGCCGATCTACCGGCCCGGGCATAAGGTCCAGTTCCGGGGCACTGTGCGCGAGGCCAAGCGGGGCCGATACAGCGTGCCCGACTCCCTCAAACAGGTCAACGTGCGGATAAAGACATCTGGCGGGAGCACGGTCTACGACCAGGACCTGCCTATTCCCGGAGATTTTGCTACCTTCTTCGGTGAATTCCAGCTTGCCCCCGAGCCGCCGCTGGGGCGCTATGAGCTAATCACCACAGTCGGCAAAGGCGAGGATAAGTCCTATTTCTACACCAATTTCGAGGTCGAGGCGTATCGCAAGCCTGAGTTCGAGGTGAAGATTGACATTCCCAAAGCCTACTACTCATCGGGCAGCACAATCCCGGTGACCATCTCCGCCGACTACTTCTTCGGCAGCCCGGTATCGGGTGGCAAGGTTTCTTATGAGGTTGATTTCTACGAGTCCGGCAGCCGTGTCCCCGAGCGAGTCTTGACCGCCGCCGGGCTGGGCAGCGCTGCCGCACTGTCTATCGAGGATGACTTCACCGGAGAGGGCCGCCTGGATAAAGACGGCAAGCTGGTCGTCGAGGTCGAGACGCGGCACGTGCCGGTGGACCGGATGATGCGGGTGAGCGCCGAGGTCAGCGAGCTGGCGCTGCGCCCGCGCGAGGCGGAGGCGTCCGCCCTGATAAC
The DNA here is from genome assembly GCA_964398275.1 of uncultured Armatimonadia bacterium. Taxonomy (GTDB): domain Bacteria; phylum Armatimonadota; class Zipacnadia; order Zipacnadales; family Zipacnadaceae; genus JALGTD01. The sequence goes on from CAYNMY010000275.1 coordinate 3,164, forward strand.
CGCCGCGCAGTTCCGGCTCTCCATCCGACCGGAGAGTCGCCAGTATTACGTCGGCGACAGCGTCGTGGCCCTGGTGAAAACGGAGGACTACGACGGCAAGCCAGTTTCCCGCGAGGTCGAGGTCACGCTCATCGAGACCAAGCGGGACCGGGAGGGCCGCTACTACGAGGAGAAACACACCCGGAAGATCACCACGGACGAAAACGGCAAAGCCCGCGTGCCGTACGATGTCGCGCGGCCCGGCCGCTACGAACTGGAGGCCTGGGCGATTGACGACGAGGGCAACGCCGTCTACGACGAGGCCAGCTTCTGGATCAAAGAAAAGCCCGAGGAAGAGGTGTATCAGTGGCCGGCGCTGCGCCTGAAGGCCGATAAGAGCAGTTACCGGCCGGGTGATATCGCGCTGGTGCGCGGTGAGACGAATATGCTCGGCGCGTGGATGCTCGTCACGGTTGAAGGCGAGTTCCTGTACGATGCCACGGTCCATCGGCTGCTAGCCAACGAGTTCACCCTGCGCATCCCCATCAAGGAAAGTCATAAGCCGGGCGTGCGCGTGAAGGCCAGCGTCATCCGGCGCGGCGACCGCACCGGCGCTAGCGCGCGGCTGAATGTGCCCCACGATGAGATGAGGCTCAAAGTCATCGTCTCGCCTGATAAGGAGGTCTATGAGCCGGGCGAGGCGGCCAGCTACACGATTACCACCCGTGACTACCGCGACCGCGCGGCGCTCAGCGAGGTGGGGCTGGCCGTGGTGGACGAGGCGCTCTACGAGATAAGAGAGGACGATACGCCCAATCCGTACGACGTCTTCTGGGACCGCCGCTCCTCGCGCGTCACCACCGACTTTTCGATGGCTGAGATGTACCCAGGAGGGGCCGCTCAAGGGGGCGAGTTCGCGTTGTTGCCAGCCCGCCCTGCATCGCCCGTGCTGGGGGTGCCATACGCTGCGGCGGGGGGTCCGGCTGAAGAGGTTCGGGTCCGCCGCAAGTTTGCGGATGTT
>CAYNMY010000276.1:0-4111 GCA_964398275.1 uncultured Armatimonadia bacterium
GGAATGGAGAACCAGCCGGCGCTGCCGGCTGTGCCCGGCAAGGATCTGGTCCTGACGGTGGATTGGGACCTGCAAAGAGTGGTGGATGATGCCCTGGCCCGATGCTGGCAGCGGGAACGACCCGACGAGGCTACGGCCGTGGTCATGGACGCCGGCACCGGTGCGATTCTTGCCCTGGCCAGTCGCCCCAACTATGATCCCAACACCATTGCCTCCGCCGGTACGGGCGTCGCCCGGGTGGATATCCCCCCAAAGAATCTGATCAATCTGTCGGTCACCCGTGAGTACGAGCCGGGCAGTACCTTCAAGGTACTGCTTGCGGCGGCCGCGCTGGACAGCGGCGCGGTCAGCCTCACCGATACCTTCTACTGTCCTGGGACCACGGAGCTGGGCGGCAAGCCGTTGAAGTGCTGGGGTCGGTGGGCTACCAGGGGGCATGGCCGGCTGGACATGGCGAGGATGATCGCCAAATCGTGCAACATCTGCGCCGCGCTAACTGCTACGAAAGTTGGTGCCGAAGGGTACGTGAAGTTCTTGCGGCGCTGTGGAATAGGAGCACCCACCAGGGCTGGTCTCCCGGGTGAGGCAGCGGGAAGCTTGCGGGACTCAAAGAAGATGTACGAGCGCGACGTGGCCAATATGGGCTTTGGCCAGGGCGTGGCAGTGACCGATCTCCAATTGGTGGCAGCAGTCTCCGCTGTGGTCAACGGCGGCGTGCTGATGCAGCCGTACGTCGTGGACCGGGTGCTTAATGCGGATGGCAGCGTCTACCGACAGGTGAATCCCGTGCCGATCAGGCGAGTATGCTCGGAGGAGACTTCCCGGATCGTTCGGCGTCTAATGCGCGGAGCCGTGGAAGACGGCACCGGCGTCCGGGCGCAGATCGAGGGAGTTGCAGTCGGCGGGAAGACGGGCACGGCACAGATCTGGGATTCCAAGAAGCGAAAATGGCTCGAGGGCCAGCATATAGTCAGCTTTCTGCTGGCAGCGCCACTTGACGCCACCTCGCGTTTCGTTATCCTGGTAACCGCCAGGGTCCGAGGAGAGAACCGGCACGGCTCGACAGTGGCGGCGCCGGTCGCTCGCGAGATCGCGGTCTATATGCTGCAAGAAGGCGGCCCTGGGGTCCCGGAAACGCCGGCACGGCCCGACGCTCCCTGACCGTAACGTATGAACGGAAGCGATCCAGTGTGTCACCTGACAAAACCCTGGACAATCTGACCGGGCGTTGGGCAGATAAGCGGCGCCTGGTCTCGACCCCAGCTATCACGGGTGTTACCGTAGACTCGCGGCGGGTCCAGCCCGGGAATATATTTGTGGCCGTAGAGGGCTACGCTGCCGACGGCCACGACTTCATCCCCGACGCTGTGGCCCGAGGCGCGAGCGCCGTGGTCTACCAGGATGACCACTCCGCTGAGCTCGTACCCGATCATGTCAGCGCTATTGCGGTGGCCGACTCGCGGCGGGCTGCCGCTGAAATCGCCGCCGAGTTCTGGGAGCATCCCTCCGAGAATCTGACGCTGGTCGGTGTCACCGGAACCAACGGGAAGACTACAACCGCTTTCCTGGTTGACAGCATCTTTCGAGCCGGTGGGGTGCGCACGGGACTGGTGAGCACAACCGCGCGGTTCATCGCGGGGGAGCAGAGGCTGGCCGATCGTACTACGCCTGACAGCGTCGAGCTGCAGCAGTTGCTCGCGCAGATGCGAGATGCCGACGTCACCTGCGTGACTATGGAAGTCTCCTCGCATGGGCTGGCGCTGGATCGGACCTGGATGTGCCAATTCAACGCCGCCATATTCACGAATCTGAGCCAGGATCACCTGGACTTTCACGCCGACCTGGACGACTATTTCGGCGCCAAGCTGCGCCTGTTCACCGATTATGTCGCGCTCGCCGAACCGCACAAATCAATGGTCGCGATTGTCAATATTGACGATGCCGCCGGCGCGCGCATCCGGGAGATGACAGCGGCACGGACCGTGACGTATGGGCTGGACCCGGCAGCGATGGTGACCGCGGCAGACGTCCAGATTAATCCTGAGGGCATAGAGCTGCGACTGATCCTGCCCGAAGTCGAGCCGCTCGCGGTCAAGCTCAAGCTGACGGGAGAGTTCAATCTGTACAATGCGCTGGCCGCAGCGGCGTGCGGCTGGGGACTGGGCATTGACGGCGACCAGATTGCGATGGGCCTGGAGCGGCTGGATCAAGTCCCAGGGCGCTTCGAGCGGATTGATGAAGGCCAGGATTTCACGGTTATAGTTGACTATGCGCACACGCCGGATGCGCTGGACAGCGTGTTGCGGGCGGCGCGGGCGCTGCGGCCGGGACGGCTGCTGTGTGTATTCGGGTGCGGCGGTGATCGCGACCGCGGTAAGCGACCGCAGATGGGCCGAATCGCTACTTCGCTCGCCGACTTCACAATAATCACGTCCGATAACCCGCGCTCTGAAGATCCGCAGGCCATCATAGACGAAATCGTGGCCGGAGCAACGGGTGACGACTACACCACCGAGGCGGACCGACGGCAAGCGATCTTTGGGGCCGTGGCACAGTGCCGGGCCGGGGATATCCTGGTGATTGCCGGTAAAGGTCACGAGACCTACCAGATAATCGGCGACGAGACGATAGCCTTTGACGATCGCGAAGTGGCACGGGAAGCACTCAGCCAACTTGAGACCGGAGCGCAAGCAGAACGGATATGAGAATCACACTGGCACAAGTAGTTGAGGCCACCGGAGGCGAGCTGCGTCAGGCAAGCGGCGACAGCGAAGTTCACGGTGTCTCGACTGACAGCCGGACGCTGCGGGCCGGAGAGCTGTTCGTCGCCTTGCGCGGCGAGAACTTCGACGGCCACGACTTCCTGGCAGCGGCCTTTACGGCTGGGGCCGCGGCCGCTATGGTAAGCCGAGAAAGGAATGATCGGCCCGAGGGCCGGCCACTGGTCGTCGTAGCCGATACGCTGGCAGCTTACGGCAAGCTGGCCGGCTGGTATCGGCGGCAGTTTGATCTGTCGGTGATCGCAGTCACTGGCAGTGTTGGCAAGACTACCACCAAGAATATGATCGGCGCGATACTGGTTAGGCAGGGGCCGACGCTGATCTCGCCGGGCAATCAGAACAACGAGGTCGGTGTGCCTCGTGTGCTGTTGTCACTGGACGGCGAGCATCGGCAGTGTGTATTGGAGTTCGCGATGCGCGGCCGCGGGGAAATAGCATACCTGGCGGAGCTGGCCGCGCCCGATGTGGGCCTCATAACTAACATCGGGCAGACGCATCTGGGCCGACTGGGCAGCCGTGACGCCATCGCCCAGGCCAAGGCCGAGCTGCTGCACGCTGTGCCGCAAGACGGCAGGGCCGTGCTCAACGCCGATGACTTTTATTACCACCTGTTTGCCGAGCTGGCGCCGTGCCCAACGGTGTCGTTTGGCGTGAACCCCAGCGCTGATGTGCGTATCGAGAATGTTAAGCTGCGGGGGTTGGAAGGAGCAGACCTGCGGCTGAGCATCGGGGCCGAGACCGTAGCGGCCAAGATTGCCTTGCCGGGCATGCACAACGTCATCAATGCGGCGGCCGCGGCGGCCGCCGCGTGGGCGGTGACCGACTCGACGGAGTGTATTGCCGAGGGCCTGGCGAACTGTCCCCTCGAGGAGATGCGCAGCGAAGTGCACATCCTGGCCCGGGGCACTACGCTGGTTGACGATGCGTACAATGCGGCACCCCGTTCTGTCGCTGCAGCCCTGGATATGCTGGCGGAGCTGCCCGGCCGCAAGATCTTTGTCTTCGGGGATATGCTGGAGTTGGGGCCGGCATCGGAAGAAGAACACCGCCGCGTCGGTCGGCTCTGTGTTGAGAAGGGCATTGAGTGGCTGGTTGCGCTGGGCGGGTGGGCAGCCCTGGCGGCCGAAGAGGCGGCGGCAGCGGGCGTGCGTTCAGACATAGTAGAACACCCGGATGAAGCAGTTGACTTGCTCGCCGCAGAGCTTGTCTCGTCGGATGTTGTGCTGGTGAAAGCCTCCCGGGGGATGGCCCTGGAGCGGGTGGTCGAAGGATTGATGAACGATGGCTGACCTGGCGGCAGCTTTGACCCTCTTCGTGGGTGCGCTGCTGGC
>CAYNMY010000277.1:0-4105 GCA_964398275.1 uncultured Armatimonadia bacterium
ACCGGCGTAATCCGGCTGCGGGCGATGGCTGCCGATGGGGCGCTGAAATACCCGCTTATCGCGGTCAACGACGCCGATACCAAGCACCTGTTCGATAACTACTACGGCACCGGACAGAGCACGATTGACGGGGTCCTGCGCGCCACCAATATCCTGCTGGGGGGGAAGAACTTCGTAGTCTGCGGCTACGGCAACTGCGGGCGGGGCGTGGCCGTGAGGGCGTCGGGCATGGGCGCCAAGGTCATCATCTGTGAGGTGAACCCGCTGCGCGCGCTCCAGGCGGCGATGGACGGCTACCAGGTGATGACTATTGCCGAGGCGGCCAGGATTGGCGATATTTTCATCACGGTCACGGGCGATAGGTCGGTAATCCGCCGCGAGCATTTCGAGGTTATCAAAGACGGCGCGGTGCTAGGCAATTCCGGGCACTTTGACGTGGAGATTGACCTGGCCGAGCTGCGGGAGATGACCACGACCATCCGCACGATTCGGCCTAACCTAGAGGCGTACCACCTCGAAGACGGCCGGCAGCTTTTTGTCATTGGCCAGGGACGGCTGACCAATCTGGCGGCAGCGGAGGGCCATCCCGCCTCGGTTATGGATATGAGCTTTGCCAACCAGGCGCTGTGCGCCGAATATGTGGCGCAGTTGCCCGAGCCGCTGGCGATAGCGGTCCACCCCGTGCCGGCGGAGATTGATGAGCGGGTCGCCGCGCTGAAGCTCCAGGCTATGGGCATATCCATAGATACGCTGACGCCCGAGCAGGAAGAGTATCTGGCGAGCTGGAAGATGGGAACGTAACGACAGACAACAACAAACAACGGCAGGGAACGGCCTGAAACGGCAGAGGATAGCACTGGTTTTCTTTGACACAGGTGCGGGCCTGTGGTATACTGTGGCAGTAGTTTGAGATGTATGTCTTGTGCTTTTCAGGAGGGAATACAATGCAAATGAGACGCTGCTTGGCTCTAATAGTAGGAACAGTGCTTGGTGCCAGCCTCCTGCTGACTACCATGGGATGGGCAAGGGCGGAAGACTTCAAGATCATTGAGCGCAAAAAGATCGTGCGCGAGATGGTCTGGTTCAACGGCCGCGAGGGTGACTTCGAACACAAACCCTTCCTGCGGGAGGGTCGCGTCTACGTCACGCTGGTGGACCTGATGCGCCATATCAAAGGAACCATCATTAAGGGCCCGCCGCGCGACCTGATCGAACTGGAGCGAAACAATGTTCTGGTGCGGGTACTGCCCGGCAAGAGCTACGTGCTGGTCAATGGGGTGGAGACCGATGTCGAGCGTGTGCCCGTCAAGCGCAAGGAGGGCTTGTACGTTCCCCTACGCTTCTACTGCAACCTGTTCGGCATCGCCGTGGAATGGAACCGGGTCGAGCATCGCGCTTACGTGACATTCCGAACTGACTAACCTTACCTTCAACACCTTCAACCGCGTGTGACTTACCGGCGCCCTCGCCGCTAACGATCGGGAGGGCGCCCGTTGCTATCTGGTCCGAGGCCAATGATTGACCTGCATTGTCACATCTTGCCAGGGGTGGACGACGGGGCTGAGGATCTGGATACTGCGCTGGCAATGGCGCAGATCGCCTGGGATGATGGCATTGAAGTCATCGTCGCTACCCCGCACGTGAACATTGCCGGCAAGCCCACACCTGATGAACTCCGGGGCGCTACTGCCGAGCTGAACCAAGCCATCGCCGCGCAGGGCCTGGCGCTGACGGTACTGCCCGGGGCCGAAGTCGAGGCACATCCCGGCGTAGTGGCGCTAGTCCGGGAGGGGGAGCTACTGACGATGGCTGACCAGGGCAACTACCTGCTGCTCGAGCCGCCCTTCGTCGCTATCCCCACCTACCTTGAGCAGCTCTGCTTTGAACTGCAGATCGCCGGCATCACCCCGATACTCGCCCACCCGGAACGCTCGGAACTGCTGGCCCAGCAGCCGGAGGTGTACCAGAATTTGGCAGACCGCGGCTGCCTGATTCAAGTCAACGCCAGCAGCCTGCGGGGACGCAAGAGCGACGCCGTCCGGAACAGGGCGGTTCAACTGATTCGCGACGGGATAGTCCACATCCTCGCCACCGATGGGCACGACTGCCGCTGGCGTCCGCCCCGGCTAACCGATGTACGGGAAGTAGTGGTTCGGGCCTCGGATGAACATACCTTCACCGAGATGACCGAGCTCGTCCCCAGCAGGATTGTGCACGGCGCATAGCCGAGGGGCCAAACGGTGCGATCGGAGGCCGTTCACCAAGTGATGGGACGATGTGGGGTCATGGACGCAGTCCTCAGTAGGCGCCGCGAGCGCTGATCACAGCAGGGACGGTCAGCAGCAGCAGCTTGAGGTCCTGGACCAGGTTGTGCGAGCGGACGTACTCGATATCCATTTGCACCCACCGGTCAAAGGGAATGTCCGAGCGGCCACTTACCTGCCAGGTGCAGGTCAGGCCCGGTTTGACCGCCAAGCGTTCGCGCTGCCACGGTTCGTAGCGCGCTACTTCATCGGGGATGGGCGGCCGCGGCCCCACCAGACTCATATGACCACACAGAACATTCCATAACTGGGGTAACTCATCGAGGCTATGTTTGCGGATTGCGCGTCCGATGCGGGTAAGCCGCGGATCGGAGCGGATCTTGAAGACAGGCCCAGGGATGTCGTTATGACCCAGAAGCTGCACCTGAACCGCCGAAGCTTCCTGGTACATGGACCGGAACTTGACCATTATGAAGGGCCGGCCATCTTTGCCCAGGCGCATATGGCGAAATAGTACCGGCCCCGGGCTTTCTAGCTTGATGGCAATGGCGGTGACTAGCATAAGCGGCGCGGCCACTACTAGTCCGGCTGAGGCGGCGAGTAAATCAACGATGCGTTTGATGATTTCATAAAGTGCCATAAAACGATATTCATCCCTGATTCGGTTGCCTGCTTGTGTGGCGCAGACCAAGGCCCCCGGCGGTTTTGAGCACAATTTGAGCCACTGCATCGCGTATCTTTAGTGTACACAATCGTGCCCGCCCCTAAACCTACCGCTTGCGACCTGGGCCTACTTCGGACTGCCCTGTTCCGGTGCCTGCGGAGTGTAGTTGACCCTCCGTGCTTCTGGACCAGTCAAGGGGATTTGCCTGTAATTGGTATAGCAATTCGTGTTCCCCTCCCCAGATTAGGCAACGCGTACCCGTGTCCGTTGCCAAACCGTGAACATTGTATCACAAAACAGACACAAACTCAACGCTCTATACAATATTATTTCCGGGGCACATTAGCGCTGTATATCCTCACCTCTTCAGCAAAGCCGTGAACGGCTATGTTACCCTTGAACTCTGTCTCCACGGCGTCTTTGACCAACTGATAGGTGGTTTCGCTGATGAGGATTTCGGCGCCAAGCTCCTTGGTCAGCTCCTCGAGCCGGGAGGCCAAGTTGACCTGCGCGCCAATGGCGGTATACTGCATGCGCTCGCGGGAAGTAATATAGCCGACGACGGCTTCGCCGGTAGAAATGCCGATCCCTGCCGCCAACTGGGGCCAGCCACAGAATTCCCACTCCGCGCGGTTGAACTCGATGCGGCGCTGCATCTCAATCGCTGTCTGGACAGCGCGCAGCGCATGGTCGGGTTGATCCATCGGGGCATTGAAGAAGGCCATCAGGCCATCGCCCATAAACTTATCCAGCGTACCCTCAAATTCCCAGATGACCTCATGCATCAGGGCGAAGTACCTGTTGAGCAAGGTGACCGTGGCCTCGGGCTTGAGGCGCTCGCTGGCCGCGGTGAAATCGCGCAGGTCACAAAACAGAACGCTGACCACGCGGCGTTGGCCCTGGAGGGTTTGGGCCGCCTGGTCGGCCATGAGCTGGGAGACGATCTGGGCGGGGACGAAGCGGCTGAGCGTCTGGTGCGCCCGGGAGCGTTGGCTTTCCTCGCGCAGCAGCCGGTAGCTGACCAGCGCCAGGACAGTGATCACGCCGGTGACGGTGGGCACAAAGAGGTCAACGATCATACCCCGGTAGGCAAACGCCCACATCCCCAGCCAGTTATAGACCAGGAGCAGGCTGAGCGAGTAGCCCAGCGCCTGGGCGGTGGGCAGAAGAGCGAAGA
>CAYNMY010000278.1:0-4096 GCA_964398275.1 uncultured Armatimonadia bacterium
GGAGGACCAGGAGAAGTATCAGGGCGGCTGGGAGATCAAAGACGGCGAGGTGCGCCTGAAGTCGACCGGCAGAGGCCGCATCGTCGCCAACATCTTCCACAATCCGAACCAGCCCAGCATGGACGACTACTACGAGCCCTGGACCTACGACTACGAGGAGTTGTTCAACGCGCCGGAGGGCGATGATCAGCCGGTGGCGCGGCCGATCTCGTACGAATCCTTGGTGCATTTCCTATCCAGTCCTGCCACGGTGCCGCTGCTGCAACGGATTGCCGCGCTGCCCGAAGCCGATCAGCTGCCCACCGGCATGCGTACCCTTGGTGGGCATCCTCTGGCCGAAGCCATTGAGGCAGTGGATTTGCTCAACTTGCTGAACAACTTGCAAGTTTCGCGGGCGCAGCTCGCAGCGCTCCTGCCAGTGGTCCAGCAGATTGAATTGCTGGCGCAACCGTTGCGCAATCCGCTTGCTAACCAGGGCGAAGGCTTCGAGGGGGCCCTGGCCCGGACTCGCGACCTGATGCTGGCTACCGGCCAGCCATCGCCGGAGTGGGCGCAGGTCGAGGCGGCGCTCGAGCAGGACCAGCGCGAGGCCCGGCTGCGCATCGCCGGGCAACTGCAACAGGTGATGGGCATACTGTCGCCGGCCCAGAATGACTTGATTGACTGGCGGCCGCCGGCGGATGTTTGGGCCGCCGACACCGGTCGGATGGCCCGAGCCCAGCTCCGGCTGTTGGCGGAGATACGCACTGTGGTTGACATGTTTGAGCGACTGCGCTACCGCAGGACGCAGCCGTATCAACGCACGCGGATTGTGGAGCTCAATCGCTTGCTGGAACGGTACGGTATCTACCAGGATTCCCAGTCGTACCGCGACTATCGGAGCTTCGGCATTGACATACTCGATCGCATGAGGCGGACAAAGTGGGAAGATTGGGAGCAGGCCAGGATCTCGCTGGCACTGGAGTTTCTGCGTGGTGTGGGGGTTATCGAGGAGCTGGGGGGACGCCCGGCCGGGCCCAGGCCGGTGAGTTGGGAGGATATCTATGCCGCGCTGACCAGCTCCAACGCGGCGCAGATTATCCAGCAGATGCTGGCGGTCCGCTCCGGCGTCTGAGCGCAGCGGCAGCGGTGCGCAGCTCGTGCACATAATTCGTGGAGTGGAGGAGATTGGGATTGAACTCGCAGACCGAAGGGCACAGAGCCAGACTGGCCCAGTTAATCAAGGACCGAGCGCTTCGCTTCGGAGACTTCAAGCTGGCCTCCGGGCAGAAGAGCAATTACTACATTGATGGCAAGCAGATCTCGCTGAGCGGCGAGGGCCTCTACCTCCTGGCCAGTCTGATTCTGGACAGCCTACCTCCGCAAGTCGAGGCGGTCGGGGGTATGGCCATCGGCGCCGACCCTATCGCTGGGGCAGTTGCCGCCTTGGCGGCTGATCGGGGGCGGAAGCTGGACGCCTTCATCGTGCGCAAAGAACGCAAGCAGCGCGGTACCCAGCAGCAGGTCGAAGGGCCGCTGCACTCCGGGGCGAAGGTCGCGGTGCTGGAGGATGTTATCACTACCGGCGGCTCCACGCTGCGGGCCATCGAAGCACTCCAGCGGGAATATGCCGCCGAGGTTGTTACGGTGGTCGTGATGGTTGACCGGCTGCAGGGCGCGCGGGATAATTTGGCCGCCGCTGGGTTCGAATTGACCGTGCTGTTTGATGTCGAAGAGTTGGGTGTCAGCCCTGCCGCCTCGCAGTAGCCAAGCACAGTCGGGATGCCCCGCCGCCTCCCCCAAGTGACTGCCACAGCGAAACCCGAACGTGCTTCTGCCGGCTAGGTGTCATCCTATTATCGGCGAGTTGTTTGTATCGGCATGTATTGGGAAGATAAAACCACAAAGGCTTGACAGTTACGCCACTTTGTGATATAATTGCCCAGAAGTTCACAAAGCGCCCTGCGCTGCGTGACACATTTGTCAAATCTTGGGAGTGGTTTTGCTGTCGACACCAATTGACTTGGAGTTACGAGCGAGTGTTGAATCATTCGCGGCGATAGTAGCTGGTGCCCAAAGCTCAGAAGAAAGCAGCATGAGCGCCCAGGCCGCCGACGATTCTGGTCAGGCCATTCGACATCTGCTGTTGTACTTCTTGATTCCTTTGCTGATCAATGGGGCCGCTGCTGTCTCTCTGGCCCACCTGAATCCAGATTCCGCCCTGTTACTGATAAAACTGCCCGGTGTTTTGATGGGGATTTCCTGGGGTTGGGCGGGTTTGTTGCTGTGCATCTCTCTGGGCGTGATGCTGGGACTGCCGGTCGCGGCTTTCCAAAGTGCTTACGTCACGCATAAGCTCGCACAGGTTGCTGAGGGAGCGGATTTCGGTGCGGCCCTCGGCAACCCAACGTCGGCCGCGCTCATCAATTTGCCCTGGTTTGCCGCCGCCGCAGTGGGGTACGTGGCTGGTTACGTTTGGCTGTTCCCGCCGCTGGGCGGGCCGCTAATCGCGGCTAACATCCTGTGGGTCCGCAGCCTACTGTATCGTCAGCACTTGTGGCTTCACGAACACGAGCGGGCCTACGGGCAACAGCAGCGCCAGGAGCGCAGCCTGTCTACCCAAGCGCTGTGAAGCGGCCGGTCGGTCTGAGATTCACAACTCCAATGTGGTAGTCACCCCGGGAGCAAAGCCTGCCTCGAGGTTCGTGGCCCGCATCTAGCTGGTGCGGGTTCGCTTTTCACTCCCCTGAGACGCTGCAACCAGTTCATCGAGGATATCGAAGTTGCTGAGCGCGGCTCGATGGAGTTGCCGGGCGGCCTCCCGGCGTTGACTGGCTTGCTCGGCGCGAGCCTCCCAGAGCTTGTGGGCTGCGCGGATCAGTCCGTCTGCGGACAGGTCAGGCATCTCAACCAACGGCTGACCGGCTCGCGTCGCGAAGGCTGCTACTTTCGGGTCGTAACCCAGCGCCAGGGCGGGCACTTGCGCGGAGGACGCGAAGATCAGTCCGTGCAGCCGCATTGACACCAGCATATCAAGCCGCGATATTATCCCCAGCAGCTCGCGGGGATTAATTGGCTGGTCCAGTATCGTCAGGTGCCCCCCGGCCTCGCTGGCCAGGCGCCAGGCCAGGCTCAAGTCCTGCTCCGGCTGGAAGGGGATGAGCAGCACCTGGCCGCCCAGGGCATCGCGCACATGCTTGGCAAGTGCTGCCCCTGGTGTCACCACATCAGCCGGGGGCGAGGTGCGCAGGGAGATGCCGATCAGCGGCTGGTCGGCGGAGATGCCGTATCTGGCCAGCACTTCGTCGGTGCGCGCGGCCTCGCCGGGCTGCAGTAGCAGGGCGGGGTCAGCGGTGACCCGTGCTGGCGGGTCAGTCACTCCGAGCTCCCCCAGCAATTGGGCGGATTGCTCATCGCGCAGAGCTATTGCCGCAGCGTGACGGAAACAGCAGGCCGTGGCCCGGCGGATCAGGTTGCTTCGTAGCGGCCCGAGTCCCTGAGCGAATATCATATATGGTGTGCCGGCCAGGCGGGAGAGGCGCAGGATGCCCAGGTAGTACAGCGGCGAGAGCACACTGGTCGTATCCTGGATTAGTCCCCCTCCGCCGGCGATGAGTAGGTCCGCGTTGCGTAGCGCGCGCCAGACAGCAGGTAGTGACCAACGCGGAACTGCTTCGACTTGGTATTGGGCGGCGGTCGCTTCGGGGGCGGCAGACAGGACGGTCACCCGGGCTTGCGGATAGCGGCTATGTAGTTCGGCAGTCACGGCGGCCAGAATGGCCTCGTCGCCGATGTTGCCGTACCCGTAATACCCGGAGATTACCAGCCGCATAACGCGCTCCTACCCTGGACCGAAGATAGACCGACCCCGGCGTCCTATCCAGACCACGTACACAATGAGCCACAGCACCAAGCCCCCGAGAACGCCCAGCCACAGGCCGTCGCCGACGCGCAGCAGCGAGACCAGCAGGGGCGTGTGCAGGTGGCAGAAGGTGTTGAGGATGGAGACCTGGCCAATGGCCCCCGCGGCCAGCGCCACCCCCATCCCCCCGCGCAGACCCGGGGCGATCAGAATGAGTGCGGCGATCATAATCGGATGGGCGAAGAATATCTCTTT